>NZ_JBNMNU010000057.1:0-24762 GCF_051278035.1 Clostridium sp. | reverse complement strand
AGTTAGATACAACAATTATATCAGAAAAGAGGGGGTCATTGCTTTTTTACGTTAAAAACAGCTAAAACCCTTGCAATAGCAAGGATTTAGATATATAAAAACAAAGATAGTGTTTACACTATCATAGTAGACTCAGAGGAACAACTACAACCGCACATTTATAGCTCTATAGATTTTACAGTTAAAGGGTTAAAAATACTAAGTTCAGTTTATACTACACTAAATGTAAATAAAGAAGTTTTGTTTAGTAGAGCTCATGAATCATTTATAACTGCTACTGAACTTGCAGACACTTTAGTAAGAGAAAAAGGACTATCATTTAGACAAAATCATAAAATAACAGCAGAGTTAATTAAGAAACTTACTATTGAACATTTAGATTATAAAGACATTACTTCAGAAATGATTAATGAAATTTCAAGTAAAATTTTGGGAGGGAAAATAAATATTTCAAAAGAAGATATAAAAACAGCATTAGACCCAGTAAACTTTGTTAATATTCGAAATATAACTGGTGGACCTGCCCCTAGTGAAACTATTAGAATGTTTAACATTAGAAAAGAAAATTTAAAATTAGAAAAAATTGAATTAGAAACTAGAAAAGATAAACTCACTCAAGCAGATGATAAACTTGATTTGGCAACAGAACTTATCAGTAAGCTAACAATTGCTTAAGCAAAGAGCTTATTTGAAGAAACTAAATGAATCATCTTATCGACCTTTGAAAGATCACTTGATTCTTTAGTACGAGAGAATTATATAAAAGATGAATATTTTAAGGATAGAACAGTTAAAATTAGATAGTTGAACATTAGAGCGAGCACCAATAGCTGGAGTAGCAGCTATTGGTTATGGGGAGGTCATTAATTGAATGCTAATTTACTTGATATAAGTGAGTCACTTTTATTCGAATCATCTCAAATTCTAGGCGAAAATGAAAAGAAATTGAATGAGATAGGTGGTAGCTTTAATGATTTATCATTTTCAGATGCTTTTGTGAATTTTTTTCCTCTAATATAATAGAATTTATCATCGGTATTTATTTTATAAATTTTTAATTCTGTTCCAATTTTTTTTATATATACTTCTTCATAAAAGTTATATGTTTCATTCTCATATGAGCTAATCCCTGTAGATTTAACGATATAACTTTTAACACTTTCGTCGTACATTACTTGAATTACCCAGTTGGGGTTTTTTTCATATGATTTTATATCATGTGTTTTATACTTGCCTATATTTTTTATATCCTCTTTATACATTTTATTGTCTTCATAATAAAATGTATGAAATGCTTTATAATAATTTTTATCAGCAATATTATTATAATAAGTCTTAGTTATTTCAGTTGCTATTTTTTTATTATTTTCTATTGTTTTTTCTTTTTGAGTAAAGACATTAAAAGTAATTAATATACAAATGATTATAACAACTGAAGATATTGTAGCCATCATTATTGTTGATTTTAGTTTACCTTTTTTTATTTCTTTATTTAATTTGTTTTCATCGAATAAGTCATCTAAGTTATCATTCATGCTTTAGCTACTCCTTTCCATAGGCATAGACATATAAGGTTTTTACACTTATGCTATATATTTTTCTGAATAAGTGTTTTTAGGAACTAAAGTATCCAGGTTTTCTCACCCCCCCATATAATAAAGTATTCATTAGTCATTAGTTTAACGTACATATATCTAAAATCATTTTAACATTATTTAGTTAAAAAGGATATAAATATGGGTATGGTATCGTTTAAAGGTAATCATAAAAAAAGTGGATTTTTAATGCCAAGACATTCTCGTAAAAGAGGTAAAGAAATTAAAAACCTATTTATAAATAAGTGGGTGTGTAGCGAGTTAGGCTTGTTCGGAGAATTCTAATATAGCTCATCAATTATAAATTTACGATACTTTAATAATTAGGGAAAAGTTCATTAGCTTGTCTATTTATGACAAACCAATTTTATATTCTTTTATCCTAAATATTGTCTGATATAGCCTTAATTAAAGATTGTGAATTCAGAATCATATGTACCAGATATAGAAAACTTACAAGTTGCTATCGATGCTTATTTTATGCGACTTCTAGCCCTACAAAGTAGAAAAATAATTATACAAGTACTACCTAGTAAAATTGATTATAAAGCATCGTTTTTTAAATGCGGATTTTAGTGTTATAATTAAAGAATAAAATTTTTTACATAGGAGGAAATATAATATGAATAAAAAAATAGGATTTATAGGCTGTGGTAATATGGCACAAGCTATGATAGGTGGAATAGTAAAATCGAAATTAGTTTCGAGTGAAAGTGTAATAGCAAGTAATCCATCAAATAAGAATTTAGATAAGGTAAAAGAGCAATATAATATTATTGTAACTAATGACAATAGGGAAGTCGCAAAAGTATCTGATATAGTAATACTAGCGGTTAAGCCGTATAAATATTCTGAAGTTATTAATGAAATAAAATCATATTTAAGCAGTGACGCAATTATTGTAACTATAGCTGCAGGAATAACTTTAGAGGTGATGAGCAGTGCCCTTTCAGATGCGGCAAAAGTTATAAGAACCATGCCAAATACTCCAGCACTTGTTTCTGAAGGAATGAGTGCAATTTGTGCTAATAAAAATATTACTAAAGAAGAATTGAAAGATGTAACAGATATTTTTGAAAGCTTTGGTAAGGCAGAGATATTAGAGGAAAAACTTATGGACATTGTTCCATCAGTAAGCGGCTCATCTCCGGCTTATGTTTATATGTTTATTGAAGCGCTAGGTGATGGTGCAGTGCTTAAAGGTATGCCAAGAGACAAGGCATATAAAATGGCAGCACAAGCGGTGCTTGGAGCAGCTAAGATGGTGCTTGAGACTGGAGAACACCCTGGAAAGCTTAAAGACAATGTATGCTCACCAGGCGGAACTACAATAGAGGCAGTATACGCTTTAGAAAAGAAAAATTTTAGAGGGACAGTAATTTCAGCTATGGAGAGTTGTACAGACAAGGCAATTGAAATGGGTAAAAAATAAAAAATATATGCTTTGTTTAGAAAACACCGTAAATTCAGTTATTTATGAATATTACGGTGTTTTTATGGATTATTCGGTTTTAGTAGTTGTGACGCTTTATAAAAACATTTATTTTATGACTATTTAGTCAATAAGTCCACGTCTACGGAACTAACAATTTTTATTGTAATTCTAATTATTTATAGCAATAATCATTAGCTTAGAAGAATTATCACCAGCAAGTGTTCTATCATTAATCCAAATCTGACCATTACCAACCATTATTCCTTGATAATTTGCAAATAGATACTTGGTACGTGCCTTACTAATTGCTTGCTTATACTCTACAGTGAAAATTTTGTCATAATTCTTAATTAAATCATCTTTATTTTTAATTTTGATAATGTTATTATTAATTTTTACATTGATTGGATATCTTATCTCTTCAGATAACTGTTCCTTTTTATTATTTACTATATAACTTTGAACTTTACTAACGAAATTTTCTACATCTTGGTCACTTTTATTATTAACAAATTGGGTGTATTTTTTTCCGTATTCGGCTCCAGGCAGACCACCTTCAAGTTTTAATACAAATGGATAACTAATTTTATTATCTGCACTTATCCATGTCCCCTCAATCTTACCAACAATGTCACTCATTGTTCCTTTAAATATACCTGTATTTTTGCCAGTTTCATCATATTCATATAGTAAAATATTTTTTTCTCCTGCTTTCCTTTTAAATTCATTACACTTCTTTGGTTCTCATAATAATATGTTCCAACTATATTTTTTTCTAATGGATAAATACTCATTGTAATTGGAATATTATTATTTATTGTACCATTATAAAAATAATATCCTTTTTCAAATTGGCTTTTCGTTGTATCTATACTTTCAAGTAGGGCAGAATTTGCATCTTTAATTTTGGGGGATGTATCTTCTGATTGTGGCTGAGATTGTTGATTCGCACTTAATGAGGTATTTTCATTCGTGGTATCATTAATATTAGGTTTACCCATATTATCAATACCCTTCTTTGCACTTGAACACGAAGGTAATATTAAGATTACTGTAATTGTAATGATAATTTCTATTATTTTTTTCACTTATAATTCTCCAATTTAATATTTTATTTCGTACGTGGTTCATATAAATCATAACATATTTTGTATATATTTACATCATATCTTTTTATATCTTATAGAAAAAACTTACACATTATCAATTACTCTTATAGTGTGCAATTAAGTTTTAAAATTATTTCTTATATTAGCCTATTTATTACTTTAAAGTATTGAAAAAGAGAGCTTTATGCAACCAGTCTATTATAGGACTATATGACTCAAAACATATAAATTTGAAATTTTTCCTTATATGATGTAAACTTATAGTAACTTAAAGCACAAAATTATGGATAAAAAAATGATGAGACGAGGCGTAATTATATGAACGAAAGGGAACAATATTTAAAAGATGTGAAAAGAATTGTAGTAAAAGTAGGAACTTCAACATTAACTCACCCTACAGGATTATTAGATTTAAAGCGTATAGAGCATCTTGTACGACAATTAGCAGATATTCAAAATAAAGGGATTCAGGTTGTACTAGTAAGTTCAGGAGCTATAGCAGCTGGTATGGGGGAATTAGGGCTTAAAGTAAAACCAAAAACCATCCCAGGAAAGCAGGCAGCTGCAGCTGTGGGTCAAGGGACATTAATTCATATGTATCAAAAAATCTTTTCTGAGTATGGAAAAACTGTAGCGCAGATTCTTTTGACAGAAAAGGATTGTATAGATGAAAAAAGATATTTAAATGTATACAATACATTTAAAGTGTTACTCTCAAGAGGAGTTATACCTATAGTAAATGAAAATGATGCCGTGGCTACGGATGAAAGAAATGTTGTAGATAATGATACTTTGGCTGCTATGGTGACAGAGTTAATAGATGCAGATTTGCTTATAATACTTTCAGATATTGATGGATTATATGATTCAAATCCTAGGACAGATCCTAATGCGAACATTATTTATAATGTAAAAGAAATAACTGATGAAATTATAGATTCAGCAGATGGCGCAGGATCAGATCTTGGCACGGGTGGTATGGCAACTAAAATTACGGCGGCAAAAATTGTAGTAGATGCAAACTCTAATATGATTATTGCGGAAGGCTCTGAGCCTAACATTATTACTGATATTTTAGAAGGAAAAGAAATAGGAACACTATTTGAAGGAAAACCAAAGACTACATAGGTTTAATAATTGTGTTGAGGAGGGAAAAAATGAATTTTGAAGAATACATGGAAAATATAGGTAGACTTGCTAAAGAAGCTTCTAGAATTATGGTTACTGCTAGTACTAATTTGAAAAATAATGCACTTATACAGATGTCGGAAGCGCTTTTAAGTAATAAAGAAGCAATAATTAAAGCAAATATGGAAGATATGAGATTAGGTGCAGAAAACAATTTATCCAAGGCAATGCTTGATAGACTAATGATTGATGAGCAGAGGGTTTCAAAAATGGCTGAGGGACTTATAAATGTGGCATCACTTCCAGATCCTATAGGTGAAGGAATAAAAAGATTCAAAAGACCAAATAACTTAGATATTTCAATGGTAAGAGTTCCACTTGGAGTAATAGGTATGATATTTGAGTCAAGGCCCAATGTAACGGTAGATGCCGCAGCTTTATGTATAAAAGCGGGGAACTCAATAATACTTAGAGGTGGGTCTGAAGCAATAAACACTAATATAGCTTTAGCTAAAATCATTAAAAAAGCGGCCATTGGCGCAGGACTACCAGAAGGGTGCATTCAGCTTATTGAAATGGTGGATAGAGAACTTGTAAATCGTTTAGTAAAGATGAATGATTACGTAGATGTGATAATTCCTAGAGGTGGCAAAGGACTTAAAAAAGCGATTATAGCTAACGCTACAGTTCCAGTAATTGAAACAGGATCTGGCATATGTCACGTATATGTGGACTCAGAGGCTGATTTTAATATGGCTGAAAAAATAATAGTTAATGCTAAAACTCAAAGACCCGGAGTTTGTAATGCAATAGAAACAGTACTTATACATAAAGATATTGCTGGTGAGTTTTTACCAAGGCTATCACAAAGACTTTATGAATTAGGTGTTGAGATTCGAGTTTCTGAAAGTGGAATAAAGATTCTTCCAAACGCTAAGGCAGCAGTTGATTCAGATTGGTCTACTGAGTATTTAGAGCTAATACTTTCAATTAAAGTTGTAGAGTCAATGGAAGAGGCAATAGACCATATTTTCAAATATGGAACAAAACATTCGGAAGCTATAATAACTAATAGTTATAAAAACTCTCAAAGATTCTTAAAGGAAGTTGATGCTTCTTGTGTGTATGTAAATGCTTCAACTAGATTTACTGATGGCTCAGAATTTGGGTTCGGTGCAGAAATAGGTATTAGCACTCAAAAGCTTCATGCTAGAGGGCCTATGGGACTTGAACAGCTTACAACTACAAAGTATCTTATATATGGTGAGGGTCAAGTTAAAAAGTAGGATATAAAATCCAAATTTAAATTAAAGATAATAAGAAACACTATAAATATTATTGGAATTCAATAATATTTATAGTGTTTTTTATGTTTACTGGCTAAATAAAAACACGTTATAGCCTAACAAATCACTATGGTTTCGGTTTGATTTTTATTAATAATGGTGTAGAATATAACAAGATATCAAGAATTTTTTAATGAGGTGATACTGTGAGAGAAGTTGGAGGAATAATTGCTGCTGCCAACAGATGTGTAGCTTATCCAATGAAAAAGGTCGGTTCAATTTCTTTAATTCAAAGAATGGTACTTACATATAAAAAGGCTGGTATATGGCCTATTGTGGTAATTACGGGTTTTGATGAACCAGAAATAAAGTCAGATCTCGCACGAGAAGATGCTATTTTTATTATAAACAAGGATTATGAGAATCCTCCACTTATCGATTCCTTCAAGATTGGACTTAAATATCTTCAAGGTAAATGTAACAGAGTTCTATTAACACCTGTAAATGTGCCTATGGTTAATTATAAGACAGTGATGGAAATGATTGAAATAAAGGATGACATCGTTATTCCATCATACAATATGCATGGTGGGCATCCTTTACTCATGGATAGTTTACATATTCCGAGTATTCTTTCCTATGATGGTGAGGATGGACTTAGGGGGGCTATTAATTTCTTGGGTGTTTCTATAACTTGGCTAAATGTGAATGATAGAGGAGTTACATGCTCAATTAATGATGAGGACGAGCTGGAAGGACTTCTACCTTCGCACAATGATAGTTTGTTTCAGCCTGCTTTAACTATAAATATAAGGAAAGAGAAAGTTTTTCTTGATTCTAGATTAAGACTTCTTCTTGAGCTTATAGACGACAATGAATCTGTTAATGGCGCTTGTAAAAGGATGTCTTTATCCTTAAGCAAAGCTTGGGATATGATTAATGAACTTGAAAAAAATCTTGGGTATGAAATAGTTTTAAGAAGACGAGGAGGCGCAAAAGAAGGGAGAACACAACTTAGCCATGAGGGTAGAAAGTTTATGGAGAATTATGATCAGTTCTATAGTGCGGTAACCAAGTATACTTGGGAGCAATTTGAAAAGTATTTTGAAGATAAAACATCGAAAGATATAGAATACGATGTATAATTGTAAATTATATGCATGATATTACAGAAGGAAATTCTCCTATAATCGAACCAAGTAATACATGGTAACGTTATCATATATCGAACTATGATAACGTTATTTTATGATTTCATTAGCAACTTATTTATAAAACAAAATCAATTCTGTTTAAAGAAAGATAACTCTCAACAATTGAATTAAAGTTAATCAGCTGTCTTATATTATAACTAAGGTTTATGCCATCTACAGTCATACTTGGTTCTCCTGTATACCCATCCACTCCACCAACAGAAATTACTCTTTCAAGCATTTCAATTTCTTTATAATAATTATGTAAATTATTTTTATTTGAAAGCAATGATAACCCTGAAACAATTGCATAAGCGCCCCAGTTAGAAGTGCCTGCTAAAATAAGATAGTCACAAGTGATTTTTGCACATATTTTTTCACCATTTTTAACATATTTCTTTATATCGCTTTCTATATTCCCCATACCTATTTCATTTCCACCATCACCAACTCCAATTGTAACTATACCAAGTTCTTTTGCCATTAAAAACAAAATATCACAGTCTGCAACATATTTTGTTATTTTTATCCCATTCATATTATAGTATTCATCATCCATCGCTCTTCCTGGGCGCTCAATTGAAATTATATGTGTTGGTTTATATTTATATAATAGTTCAGAGTAAAACTTAGAATTGCCTAGACCGGGAACTACTTCTAAGTTTCCTTTAACTTTCATTGAATTCATGCATGAATCAACTATTTTACTGCAGTTAGTATCAGTTACAATAACAACTTTTTTACCCATTTTTTCTAAAGCAGCAGCTAAGGATGAGGTTCCTAAAGGTCCATCATTTTCTGCTGCGCTTGCATTACTAATGTAAAAACCAGTTAGAAGCATTACTGTTGAGCTATCATACAATTCTTTACATGTGACTGATAAAGTTCCATTTAAAAAAACTTTTTCAAGTTTTCTACGTTTAAGAAGGGCACGCATTGTTTTTTCTAATTTATTAAAATAATATTCCATTTATTGTTTCTCCTTAAAATAAGACTTTAGGTGATTACGAAATTCTAAAGCAGCTACAAATATAATCTAAATATAACATAAAATTATAAATTCTTAAACATAATAAAAAATTTATATAGACTCTGATAAGGAGTGGGATGAAGATACGATGTATAATTGTAAGTTATATGCATTGTATATATTATAGAAGGAAATTCTCCTGCTTACATGGGTAATATTTCAAATACTTTTCAAGAAGTATTTGAAACCTAGAAAAAGGTATTATATAATCAAACCAAGTAATACATGTTAACGTTATCATATATCGAACTATGATAACGTTATTTTATGATTTCATTATTCAGAAAATTAAGAAATATTTTTTTATAATTATACACTTAAAAACTTAGCTAATGCGAGGAGGATATTATGAATAATATAGGAAATTCAGTTCGTAAAAAAGATCATTTAAAAAAGATATTAGGTGTGGCTAAATATGTGGCAGATGTTCCTACAGATGGCATTCTTCACGGCAAGTTTTTGAGGTCAACAGTAGCACATGCTAAAATAAAGAACATTACTTTGCCAGAGTTACCAGAAGGCTATATGACAGTTAACAAGGATGATGTTCTTGGTGAAAACAAGGTTCATATAGTGCTTGAAGATATGCCAGTATTTGCTATAGACACAGTGGAATACATTGGGGACCCAATTCTTATGGTTGTAGGACCGGATGAAAAAATTACAGAGGAAATTGTAGCAAAAATTGTAGTTGATTACGAGGAACTTCCTATTGTATTGGATATGACTAAATCAGAGGTTACGTTTTTTGATTACAGTAATGTAAAAGGTGATGTGGATGGGTGCTTTGAAAATGCGGACAAAGTGTATGATGAAATTTTAAATACAGGTTATGGTGAACAATTGTATCTAGAAACTAATGGAATGATTGCAGATTATCATGACGGTAAAATTACCGTTAGAGGGTCCATGCAATGCCCGTATTATGTTCAAACAGCAGTGAAACTTGCAACAGGACTTGAGAAGAAAAAGGTTCAGGTTCAGACAGATATAACTGGTGGAGCTTTCGGTGGAAAGGAGGATTATCCATCAATACTTGCATGTCAAGTGGCAGTAGCAAGCATTAAAGCTAGAAAACCAGTAAGAGTTATATTTGATAGAAGAGAAGATATTACGTCAACTAGCAAGAGGCATCCTTCAACTGCAAGATATAGGGCTGCTGTTAAAGATGGAAAGATTACAGCAATGGATATCGATATTATATATGACGCAGGTGCATATTCAACACTTTCAGCTGTAGTACTTCAGCGTGGAACAATATGTGCTACTGGAGTTTACAATATAGAAAATCTAAAGGTTCACGGCAGCGCTAACAAAACAAATACAGTTCCCAAAGGAGCTTACAGAGGATTTGGAGCACCACAGGTATTCTTTGACATGGACCTTTTTATGAATCATGTAGCAAAAGGCGAAGGAAGAAATAGCTTAGAGTTTAAACAAGAACATATTGTAATGCAGGGAGATGACACTTCAACTAATGGAAAATTTCACTTCCACGTTCCACTGGGTGAGATGATTAAAGAAGTGGATAATCTTTGTGATTACAAGAAGAAAAAAGAACTTTATGACAAACCACAAACTGGAAGATTACGACGTGGAATAGGTATACAACTGGCATTCCATGGTGCAGGCTTCACGGGCTCGGGAGAAAGAGACTTAATAAAAGCAGTACTAAAAGTTAAAAAGCATAAAAACGGCACTTTGGAAATTCTTACCTCAAATACTGACATGGGACAAGGACTACAAACAACCTTCGCAAAAATAGCAGGTAAAGAGCTAGAGATCCCATTTGATAAAATAATAGTACGTAACCCAGATACTGACAAAGTTCCAGACTCTGGCCCAACTGTTGCATCAAGATCACTTATGATAGTTGGAGAGCTTGTCCGCCTTGCCGCAGCTCGGCTCAAAGATGAATGGAAGGATGGAGAGGAGCAGATCATTGAGGAGCACTACAAACATCCAGAGTTTCTTATACCATTCTCACTTGATAAATTCCGTGGAGATGCTTATCCAACCTATTCTTGGTCAGTTCAGTCAGTAGAGCTTGAAATTGATATGTTAACAGGCCAACATAATGTAATAGGTGCATATGGATCTTTTGATGTAGGTACTCCTATTGACATGAATATAGTAGTAGGGCAAATGGAGGGTGGAATGCTTCAGGGCATTGGTTATTCATCAATGGAATTTATGGATCATGATAGCACAGGACGCATTAGAAATAACAGCTTGAGCGATTATATCATACCAACTGCTATGGATGTGCCAGTTATTAAGGCTTCGATGCATGTTAATGAATATCCTTATGGGCCTTATGGAGCTAAGTGTGCAGGAGAACTTCCAAATGTAGGAACTGCTGCAGCATATATAGAGGCTGTAGAACAAATTTTAGGTAAGAAGGTTCGGCACATTCCATTTACAGTAGAGGATACACTAAAATCAATATCCTCAAAAGAGGACTAAATATAAGTAATTACATGTGGACACCCATATTAAAATAGAGAGGAAGGTATACTCATGAAATATATTGAGTTCAAACTTAATGGAGAAAATGTTCAATATGAGGGTAGTGCGAAAGATAGGCTCTTGGATGTATTGAGAGACGCGTACAGGCTTACTGGAGTAAAGTGTGGTTGTAAAGAAGGTGAATGTGGAGCTTGCTCTGTTATAATCGATGGAAGGCTTGCTAATTCATGTATGATAGCAATGGGAAGTATTCATGGGAGTAATGTTATGACCATAGAGGGATTTAGCAAAACTGAAAGGTTTAAGGTTATTGATAAAGCATATGGAGATGTTTCAGCAGTGCAATGTGGATTTTGTATACCAGGGATGGTACTTGCAACAGAATGTATACTTGCAAAGATTCCACATCCAACGCAGGAAGATATAAGACGTGGAATATCCGGAAATTTATGCCGTTGCACAGGATACAATTCAATAGTTAAAGCTATAGGAATCGCAGCAAAAGAAGGTGAAGGATTATGGTAACATTAAATAATGGATACATGCCAGAAACACTTGAAGAGGCGCTTTCAGTAATGAGGGATGAAAAGGTTAAGCCTTACAGTGGAGGAACTGACCTTATGGTTGAAGCTTACGAAGGTGCAAGCTATCTATTTTTGAATAAGATACCAGAGCTTAAGATAATAACATCAGATTCTGATTATATAAGAATGGGGGCACAGTGTACTTTCACTGAAATAGAGGAATCAGATCTTGCACCTCGAATTTTAAAGGATGCAATGTCACAGCTTGCAGGCCCAGCTGTAAGAAATTTCGGGACTATTGGTGGGAATATAGGAAATGGATCTGCAAAGGCTGATTCAGCTTTGGTATTATTCGTTACGGACTCACTAATTAGACTAAAAAGTGCTAGTTCTGAGAGAACAATATATATTAAAGATTTTTATAAGCAAAGAAAACAGCTTGACCTGAAAGAAGGAGAACTCATTGTTGAGATTGTGATACCTAAAAAATATCTTGAAAATTATTATTATAAGAAGATAGGAGCTAGAAAGGCGCTAGCAATTACTAGAGTAGGATTTGCAGCACTTCTCCACGCGGAAAATGGAGTGATTACTCACGTAGCAACTGCATTTGGAGCAATCGAACCTACCATAGTTAGACATCCGGAAATTGATGAGATGTTTATAGGAAAAACTATTAGTGAAGCTAAGGGATTAAAGGATAATTACCTAAAATTATATGAAAATACAATAAACCCAAGCGCTGGGAGAGTTTCAAAAGAATATAGGAAAACTGTATGTATCAATTTATTAAGAGATTTTTTAAATGAAAATGGTATATAATTAAATGTGTAAAGTTGTAAAATAAATACAACAATTAAATATTATCTTGTATATATTAGAAATATGGTCTAATAGTATCTACCAGGTTGCTATAAATTACCTGACTACAAGAATAATTTGAAGCTATGCTGAATTTAGCTTTAATTATTCTATAGTCATTTAACTTAGCAACCTGGTTTTTTATACTTTATTAAAAGTTAGCTTAATTACTACGTCATATAATCATCCATAAAAAAGGGAGGATAATAATGAAAGCACTTAAAGGTAACATAATTTTTACTGCTTCTAGTGAAAAGTTCGAAGTCTATGAGAATAGCTATCTTGTAGAATCTGATGGAACAGTTATAGGGATATTCAAAGAACTTCCAAGCCACTTAAAGGGGATTGACGTTAATGATTTTGGCAATTCACTAATAATTCCAGGATTCGTAGATATGCATCTGCATGCTCCACAGTTTCAGAATATGGGACTTGGCCTAGATGAGGAACTGCTGCAATGGCTTGAAAAGTATACGTTTCCTGAAGAAGCGAAATATAGCAATGAAGAATACGCCAAGAGACTTTATACAAATCTTGCAAAGGAGTTGTGGAGAAATGGAACCACTCGAGTTGTACTTTTCTCTACTATTCACAGAAATGGAACTGAAGTTCTAATGGACGTCATGAATAGAGCAGGCATTGGGGCTTACATTGGAAAGGTTAATATGGATAGAAATTCACCTGATTTTTATGTAGAGTCCACTGAGGAATCACTATCATCTACTGAAGAATGGATATTGGCTACAAAGGACAAGTACAATCTTGTAAAGCCTATAATAACTCCAAGGTTCGTTCCATCGTGCTCAGTAAAGCTCATGAAGGGCCTTGCCAACCTTTCTGATAAGTATAATCTTAAAGTGCAAAGTCATCTTTCTGAGAATGAGGGGGAGATCCAATGGGTGAAGATACTCCACCCAGAATTTAGCTCATACGCAGGTGTATATGATGGAATGAATCTTCTGACTGAAAATACAATTATGACTCATGCAGTACACAATACACCAGAAGAAATAGGGCTACTAGAAAAACGAAACGTCTTCATAGCACACTGCCCAAATGCTAATTTCAATTTGTCATCGGGCATAATGCCAGCAAGGAAATTCCTTGATGCTGGAATTAGGGTTGGACTTGGAACAGACATAGGTGCAGGACATCAGATAGGTATATATAAGGTAATGAACTCTGCTGTTCAAGCTTCAAAGATAAATTGGCTTAATAGTGGAAAGGTTGAGCAGAGCCTTACAATGTCAGAAGCTTTCTATATGGGAACAAAAGGAGGCGGAGAATTCTTTGGTAAGGTGGGGTCTTTCGAGGATGGATACTCACTAGATGCTCTCGTAATAGATGATAAAAACCTTGGTGACATAGATAACAGAAGCATCGAGGAGCGCCTCCAAAGGTTCATATACTGCGGAGATGACAGAAATATAACAAAACGTTATGTTGCCGGAAAACTACTTTCTGAGCCAGTGTGATGTATTTGAAACTACATTGACACCCCTGTAGTTGTATAGTAGAATACAACTACAGGGGTGATATTTTGGAAACACAATTAATGCAAAATGAAAATTCTTGGATTTGTAAGGATAATAAACTTATCAATGCAAGTTATAAACTGAGTATAAGAGAATCAAAACTTATATTGGCAATCGCTTCAATGGTTAATGCTTTTGATGAAGAATTCAAAGATTATATTATAAGTATTAAAGACTTTGCCAAATTTTTAGAAGTTGATTTAAGTACGAATGAAAATCTTTATAGTAAAGTTAAAAGAGCAAGTGGGTTATTACTGAGTAAAAGGGTAACTATCCATGAAAAAGATGGGGATTTTCAAACAGTATGGCTTTCAGGAATAAAGTATTATGATGACGAGTGCAGAGTGGCTGTTAACTTTCATCCAAAGCTTAAAGAATACTACCTACAACTTCAAAAATCAACTCAATGTAGGCTTAAAAACATAACAAACCTTAATAGTGAATATAGTTTAAAAATCTATGAATGTTTAAAACAATACGAAGAAATAGGTTCAAGAATATATGACCTTTTAGAACTAAAAAAGTTTTTAGGGGTTGAAAAACAATACGATAGATATTACAACTTAAAACTAAGGATTTTACTTGTAACACAAAAAGAAATTAGTGAAAAAACTGATATATGTTTTGAATTTGAGGAAATAAAAGAAGGTAGAAATATTAAGGCTATCAAATTTTATATAAAAAATAACTGTAATGGCAATGAGTAATCTAGAAATTTAAACATATAACTACATTGACAACTAAGTAGTTATATGTTATTATGTAACTACAGCAGTGATGATTAAGTTCAAAAATAATTAGCATATATGATAATATTATAACAACTAATAAAGTTATACAAAATATACATTCGAAAGGATTGATTTTAATGGGTTTAATGACTGGAGAACAATACGTAGAAAGTCTTAGAAAGCTGGATCTAAAGGTTTATATGTTTGGAGAAAAAGTAGAAAATGTAGTGGACAACCCTATTATTCGCCCTTCAATGAACTCAGTTAAAATGACTTATGATTTAGCACAAATGCCTGAATATAAAGATTTACTGATATCTACTTCAATAATTACGGGTAAAAAAATTAATAGATTTGCTAATATACATCAAAACGAAGGAGACTTAGTTAAAAAAGTTAAAATGCAAAGATTATTGGGACAAAAAACTGCTTCATGTTTTCAAAGATGTGTTGGAATGGATGCGTTTAACGCTGAATATAGTACAACCTATGAAATCGATAAAGATTGTGGAACTAAGTACCATGAGAATTTCATTAAATTCTTAACATACATTCATGAAAATGATTTAATAGTAGACGGAGCAATGACAGATCCAAAAGGTGATAGAGGTCTTTCAATAACAAAACAAGAAGATCCAGATATGTACCTCAGAGTAGTTGAAAGAAGACCTGATGGTATTGTGGTTAGAGGGGCAAAGGCTCATCAAACTGGCATATGTAATTCTCACGAAGTTTTAGTTATGCCAACTATGGCTATGAAGCCAGGCGAAGAGGATTATGCAGTATCATTCTCAGTACCAACAAACACAGATGGTATTATTATGATTTTAGGACGTCAATCTTGTGACACAAGGAAAAGCGAAGAAGGAGCAGACATCGATGTTGGTAATTACAACTATGGTGGAGTAGAAGCTTTAGTTGTCTTTGATGACGTATTTGTACCAAATGATAGGATATTCTTAAATGGAGAAACTGAATTTGCAGGAATGCTTGTTGAGAGATTTGCAGGGTACCATAGACAAAGTTATGGTGGATGCAAAACTGGTGTAGGTGACGTACTTATCGGTGCTACAGCTCTGGCTGCAGATTATAATGGAACTAGTAAGGTATCACACATTAAAGATAAATTAATAGAAATGACTCACTTAAATGAAACACTATACGCTTGCGGAATTGCATGTTCTGCAGAAGGTCATAAAACTGAATCAGGTAACTATATAGTAGACTTGTTGCTTGCTAATGTATGTAAACAAAATGTTACAAGATTCCCATATGAAATAGTAAGACTTGCAGAAGACATTGCTGGTGGCCTAATGGTAACTATGCCTGCACAGAAAGATTTTCAGGATCCAATAACTGGTCCTTACCTTGAAAAATACTTAAAAGGTGTTGCATCTGTAACAACAGAAAACAGAATGAGAATACTTAGATTAATAGAAAACATGGCACTTGGAACAGCTGCAGTTGGTTATAGAACAGAATCAATGCATGGCGCAGGTTCGCCTCAAGCACAAAGAATAATGATAGCAAGACAAAGCAATTTACCACATAAAAAATCCCTAGCAAAAGTGATAGCTAGAATAAAAGATTAAAAGAATAAGAATTAAGCTTAACGGGTTCAGTTTTGAAGTTCTTCTGAGTAAATATCATTAATATTCACTTAAATAAACGCTATGATGGTTTAATCATAGCGTTTATTGTTGATATAACTATATTAAGAGTAGTTTATTCCATTATATATGTATATTATAATGTTGCATGATATATGAATGGTGCGACATAAGTAATTATTCTTTATTTTTTAGTTCTAAAACTATAGGTGCTATATTTAGTAAAATAGATATATTGTAAGAAACCATAATGCCTTTTCCATTGTAGGTATAACATCTAATAAAGCCGACCAATCCTCGCTTTTTACCCACTTGGATACAGCACTGTATTCTGAACAAAGTGTCAATGCTGTAAATGACAATCCAATTGCCATAGCAAGTTTATAGTCTTTTCCTGTTTTATACATATAAAGATTTATAAAAGTTGCTACTATAGCAATAACTCCTAATATTAGCCACATAATTATACCTCCATTATTATTTTTTAGTTACACATAATTCTACTATTGTATCGTAGTCTTGGAATTAAACGACTTAATGAAATTTATATTATTCTATTTGTTTTTATTTCGTTTAAGCCATATAACAGCAATTGCTAACATTACTAAAGATATTACTGCAATTAGTATAAAGTAAGTGATATCGCTATGCACAAAGAACATAAGTCCATACCACTGACTCATAGACAGTAGATATAGAGGGAATATCAAATCAGTCCATCTTCCTACAGTATGAACCATATTTATGTTTGCATATATGCCAAGAAAAGAAGAAATAAATGTAATGAACCAAAATATTGAACAATACTTCACTGCTCCACGATTTCTACTCATTATACCTGTTACTAAAACCAAAATCCAAACAGTTGCATACCACAATGTTATAATCACACTTCTTATAGATGCTGAACTGCCATCTTGAAACTCTACAAAATTTAATAATAAACAAGCAATAAAGGTTACAATAGATAAAATAACAAATACGCCAGATAATGTTCTATTGTATCCCATTTTTTACCTCCTGTAATAAATCTTGCTTCACACTTTTTTACTGATACGACGTTAAATATTAATTAGTAGAAATTATTTCGTCGTATACTTTTATTGTTTCTTCTGGATTCTTATAGTTAATTAAAATAAACCCCGTCTACATTATATCTGATAGAAATATATGGACCATTATTAGATTGTAAATAGAGATGTCCATAACCATAATCCCATTCTGCCAACCTAAAAACTCCTTTATATACATCTCCAAAATTAAATCCCTTAACCCTTTTTTCAACCCTAGGAATATCATCAAGTAGCTCGATGGATGTTATAGCTTCCTTGGATGGAGAAATCCCATACATGCCAGTGATTCTTATTATTTCTCCTTCTACTGTTACTTGATTTGGAACACTACCATAGTAAATAAACACAAATATAAATATCATCACAGGTACTGTTATTATTAAACTTAAACGATTAAATTTTCCTATTTCTTTTTTCTTCAATGATTTCACCCCCATTATTACGCAATTTAAATTTTATACCTAATTTATCAAATATAAATAATCTCTATTTCACAATTAATTACAATTACGAAACAACTTATCTCTTAAACTATACCATAAAAAACCATTTTTACATATGTACATTGGCTCATATTAAATTAAATTCAAAGAAACCACAGGTTTTTAACCCGTGGTTTCTTGATTAAATAGTAAATTAATAGGTTATTATATTAACGTGATTTCATATGATAATGTTAATGATATTTCAGTAAAAGCACTTCAAAACGGAACCCGTTAGAATTAAGCTGACATCTTTTTTAATAAGGTGTCAGTTTTGTTTTTAACTGAATTCACTCATAGTATATTATATCCACAATCATATCTTCTCTTATTTCCCATATATTTGCCTGCACACTAAATGCATTAATGTTCTCTACTTCAAATATTCTCATCCAACTATCCATAACTTGCCTTTTTTCTAAGGGGAAAAGGTGTGACAATTTTCCTTCTATAAAAGAATAGGTATCTTTAAAACCTCTGTTTTTCATATCCTGGGCATATAACTTTCCATCCTCTATATCCTTTGGAATATAATGATGGTTTAGAACATAATCCCATTTTGCACCGTCAAAATAGATAATTTCTGATTCATCCACCTCTAAAACATATACTACGGTATTTTCTATAGGCCGTAACATATTTTTCTCACTTATAGAGCACCAGGTGGGAAATGTAACATCTTGGGGTTTTGAAACAATTTTACTTGCAGAATTGACAAACCACATATAAGCGTTAATATAATGCTCTGCCATATCATCGAATTGTTGCACAATATATTCCTTTTTATTTCTGTGTACTCCCTGTTTTTTTAAATTTTCCAAGCTCTTTATATCTTGTCTAGTCCAAAGAGTCACTTTATTAGAAATATTTTCGAAACTTGACATTGCAAATTACCTCCAATTCATTTTTTATTCAACTAAAGGAAACACTGGGTCTTTAATCAATTATACAAATAAATCCTATGAATTTCAACGACTACTAGCAACAGATCTTGTCTGTTTCGCTTCCAAACTCTGCAAATTCGCTACGCTAGGAAATTAAATGCAGAAATAGATTGATGCATGTGTTATTATAAAAGAAACTTATTTAGATCTACTAAAGCAAAAAAATAGTGAGATACATCATAAGGGGATGAGAATTAGTGAATGATAATATTATAGTATTAAAATATCAAGAAAAAGAAATTATTTTAGTTGGCACATCTCATGTTTTGAAAGAAAGTGCTGAACTTGTGAAAAAGGTTGTGAGTGAAGAAAATCCCGATAGTGTTTGCGTTGAGTTGGATGAAGCACGTTATCAAGGCATCCAAAATCCTAAAGCCTGGGAAAATACAGACATTGTCCAAGTCATTAAGACGAAAAAAGTAGGATTTCTTTTAGCAAATCTTGTACTAAGCTCCTATCAAAAAAAAATCGCTCAAAAACTAAACACTACAGTGGGGCAAGAGATTCTGCAAGGTATGGAAAGTGCTAAAGAGATTAAAGCAGAATTAATATTGGCAGATCGTAGTATACAGACTACATTTCTACGTATTTGGCGTAAGTTAAGTTTTTGGGAAAAGGGTAAGTTGCTGCTGGGAGTGTTGTTTTCTGATGAGGAGAATGATAATAACCAGATTTCAGATGGTGCGATAAAAAAAATTATGGAAGAAGATATAATAGAAGCAGCTATGTCTGATATGCATAAGCAGTTTCCTAAAATAGGGGAGATTTTAATTAGTGAACGAGATCAGCATTTGGCAAGCAAAATTAAAAATGCACCAGGTAAAAAAATTGTTGCCATTTTGGGAGCTGCACATCTTAAGGGTGTAAAAGAAGAAATATTTAAATCACAAGACATGGAAAGTATTACTGAAATACCGCCTAAGTCTCCAATTTCTAATATTGTTGGTTGGGCTATTCCTGTTTGCATCATAGGATTGGTTTCCTATGGTTTTATTACAAACATACAAACAGGATTGCATCAATTATCTTCATGGATATTGTGGAATGGAGTATTAGCTTCATTATTTACCGCAATATCACTAGGGCATCCACTTAGCATTATTACAGCGTTTATTGCATCGCCTATTACTTCTTTAAACCCTTTTATGGCTTGTGGTTGGTTTGCAGGTCTTACTGAAGCTACTATAAGAAAGCCAACTGTACAAGATGTAATAAATATCCCAACGGACATATTTAGCATTAAAGGGTTTTATAAAAATCGATTTTTAAGAACAATGTTAATAGTTATTATGGCTAACATAGGAAGTTCAATAGGAACTATGATTGCAGGAATAGATATTGTAAAAAATCTACTGTAGTAAATCACAAGGCTAAGATAAGATAGTAAGTTAACTGTTTATGAAGAAACGAATCGAAAGACAAAAAGAATAGCGTACTTCAGTATCATTGCAGCAGCAACATTATGGGGTACCATAGGGGTTTTTATTAAAGAACTTAACTCGCTTGGCTTTGCTCCTATACAAATAGTGTTTATACGAGCTATGGGAGCAGCTGTAACTCTCATCTTGTTCTTATTAATCAAAAATACAAAGCTTCTTAAAATTAACCCTCGTGATTCCGGTTACTTTGTAGGAACAGGAATATTAAGTTTTATTTTCTTAAATTGGTGCTATTTTATAGCCGTAAATAAAACCTCCCTATCTGTTGCAGCAATACTTTTGTATACTGCACCAGCTATAGTAACGGTATTATCTGTAATCCTGTTTAAAGAAAAGATGACAACAAGGAAGACTATATCTCTGCTGTTGACTTCTGTTGGGTGTATTTTTGTTGCAGCATTTGTGCAAGGAACTGGACAAAACATTACGGCTACTGGCATATTTGCGGTTTCTATCATTAGATAAAAAAGTGAAAGTATACAAGCTGGCAATAATTCAAAGGTGTTATTAGAAATGGAAGAAGTTTTACTTTCTAACTTAACGTTAAAGGTTTTTATTGATAATACTAACTTTAAGTAACTTTATGATATAATAATACTATAGAATTGTTAGACGAAAGATTAGTCTATAAAATATAAGGGGGAATTGATGTGGGAATTGATAAAATAGCGATTATTTTTGTTGCACTTTTTGTTGTTGTACTTGGAGTTACAAGTCTGATTTTTCGATACCTCGTTACTACAAATAAAATAAAAAAAAGTAAAATATCAAAGATATTTTATGTAGATGATGAAAATTTCATTAAATATTGGAAAAGAACCCAAGAAAAACGAATGTTAAGGTATATCGTTAAAAATATTATGATCTCAACTGCTATAATGTTTATAATAGGCATAATTTCTTTATTGAACAAAATCAGCATGTATGGATATGAACAAAACCAAACATTGCTTGTTGCGCTGTCAACGGGTGTTATATATGGGTTGTTATTTTCTCTACTTAGCTGGGGTATAGAAAATGATCGATATAACCACTTAGTAGAAAAAAATAATGTGGAAAGTGGCATCATAAATAATGATGATAAAAAAAATTAAGTAATTATAAAATTTTGATAAATTTGGAGCTTATTGCAAGAGAGTACAGATAGATTTAGTAAAGTACCCCAATGGTATCTTTTCTTTTTTTTTGTTGAATTTTATTCTAAAATAAAGGGAATATAAAACTTATGTTGAATATAATTACAATATGACATAATTTAGGAAAGGTTAAATATTTAACAATAAAAAAATGTCTTAGAAGGGGGAAATATAATGAGGTGCGAAGAACTTAGTAATGAGCGAAACAGTGATATTATAGATTTCTATAAAGGGGTCTTTAAATCTATAGACCCCACCATTATTGAGTTATTGGGAACTACAGGAGCAGGAAAAACTACTTTTTGTCAACAATTTGTAGATGAAGCAGGGAAAAAGATTCTAAGTGAAGTAATTACAAAATCAGGAAATAGTACTGTTATGTCAACTGATATTGTTATTCTTGAAAATACAAAGAACAGGCTCTTTCTAAAAGCTAGAGTTAAGAGTGATATAATTAGCGACTTGATTTTGTTTGCTCTAAATATAGATCCTGAATTTAAATTTGATACTAAAAAGAGTATTACCGATGCGGTTAATAAAGCTGGATTAAAGAAAAGTAATAAGGAAATTAAAGTTAATAAAGATTTATTTCATGGTTTGTATAATTTATTTAGGACTATAAAAAGAATTAGCAAATTTCAAGAAATTGCAAAGGATTTGCAGTCTAATTATACAAATGAGCATGAAATTATAAATCATAACACATCAAATAAAAATCTGACTAAACTTCTTGATGATATGATATTTTCGGAATTTCAGATAAATGATTTTTATGGATACAGTCATGAAATTGCAATAGATGAAGAAAAAATTATAGAAAAGACTATTATAGCGGCCAATGAATTTAATATATACAAGGAACAAAAGGAAGGATTTAATGAAATTCCATCATATAGAATACTTTTTGAGCAGGCGACATTGGTGCTACAATGTGATGAAAAAGCTAAAAGATGTTTACCTGAAAAATTTAAAGAAGGAATTGTGTTTAGGGAACTCCGAACTCATAAAAAAGGGAGGCAAATTGATATAATAACTAATTTTAAAGCGATAAATAAAATATTCCTTATTCCAGTTGCTACTGGTGGGCATCTAGTTGATGATACAATTATTGAAGAATTAAAAAGTATTATTCTATCTGAGTCAAAACATAATACAGTAGTAATAACAAAGATTGATAAATCTAGCTCTTATATAGAATATACACAAAATGATTATGCAGCTTTTATAGAAAATCTAAAAAAGCAAATTACTATAACTCATAATAATTTAATTGTTAAATTAGATAAAACTAAGGAGCGTAATGTAAATCAGGGATATAGCTTTGATAGAGATTCAATATCAAAAAAGATCATTGCGTCCATTGATAATGCCTATCTCTCAAAAATCACTAAGGATAAACAAGGATATTATGATGCAGAGCTTCATAAAATAGTATGTAAAAATCAAAACATTGAAGAAATATCAGTATCTGATATAGACGATATAGTTATTTTAGATAATTTCCATACAATTATTTCAAGTATTTTAGAAAGAAAAAAAGTTTATGGTATGGCTTAATTATATAAATTTAAACGATAAATAAAAGAAGACAAGTTATGACCATTTAATACTGGCATAGCTTGTCTTCTTTTATTATTCGTCCTTCATCTAAATCTATTAGCATAACATAAAGATTTGCACGTAGAGACTTAGGTGGTTTATTTACAAAGAGGTCAAATTCCTTTTGACTCCCAACTGCAATAGATACTTTAATATCTGCTGTAAGTTCACTCGAAGCTATTTGCCCATAAACATTATACATTGTTGTGAAACTCACAAAAGGTTTAATTTTAATATACCATTTAGAATACTCCCAGTTAGTTATTTCAAGCATTAAATCAGCAGGGCCGTCTATGGTTTTATTTAAAGTCCATTCAAAATCACGGGTATATATATCAGATAATATAACTTTAAAAAACTTTTTTTTGTTTTCTAAGATTTGTATTCGTTTATGTTCTGAAGATATTTCCTCAGTTATATCATTTATGTGTCCTGCGGCTAACATCAATTCACTATAGGTAACCCCATTATATGCGCCACCAGCAAATTTATTTATTGTGTCCGGCGCAGGAGGTGATTTTACTAGTTTTCGGAGCAATCTGGAAATGTGAGCTGCACTTACATCAATTGTGTTTGCATATTGGTTAACAGAATGTATATTTTTATACCTATTCCATTGACTATAAACAATGAACTAACAGAAACGAAGTTAATGATAATGGATGATAACTAATATTAAAAGTACAGATAAAGCTAATTTTACTTATATAACTAAGTTTAAGGGAGGAAAAATACTTCTATTTATATCTAATAACAAATTCCAAAACAACACAGTGCGGAATTTATGAACTATCTACTATAACTATTGAGAATGATACTGGGTATAACAGAGAAACTGTAGAGAAGCTTATTCAACGATTCTGTGATTATAAGAAGATTTTATACTGTGAGGGTACAAAGGAACTCATGGTTATCAATTGGATAAAATACAACGTACCAACTAGTATTAATACAATTAAGTGTATACAGAAGGAATTACTTAAAGTAAAGAATAAAGAATTCGTCAAAATACTATTTAGTAAATGTCATGAAAATGGGTTAGATGTAGATAAGATCTTTGAAAACTTCAAATTTGACGATGGCGCTGATGAAATATTTGAAAATGAAGCTAATAAATCACAAGTAAAAAAAATTGAAGGGGCTTATAAGGGGCTACCAAGTAATAGAGAAGAAGTAATAAGTAAGAAGCAAGAAGTAATAAATAAAAAAGAAGTAGAAGAAGTAATAAACGATAATAATTCAGCTACGATTGCTGAGGGAATAAAAAATATAATTAAAACATTTGAAGAAAATGTACATGCTATCACTCCATTGGAATATGAAAAAATATTAGAGTTTACAAGCCATGTGGCTAGTGAAGTTATTATTATGGCAATAGAGGAGGCCGTGAGGTATAATGCTAAAACCATGAAATATATCGCTAAAATACTGGATAGCTGGATTAAATTCGGCATGAAAACTACTGATGAGGTAAAAATATATCAAAAAAAATGGATTAACAAAAGGAGTATAGCCTTAAATAATAATGTTAAAAAAAGTGGATTTTGTGATTTTGAACAAAGAAAATATAATTTCGATGACCT
>NZ_JBNMNU010000056.1:0-24875 GCF_051278035.1 Clostridium sp. | reverse complement strand
AAGAAGAAAAAGTAAGGTTAATGAAGGAATTGAAAGATACAGAGTTATTAGATCTCTAGCTGCTGTTGAAAGAGCAGATGTAGTTATACTTATCATTGATGCTACAGATGAATTAAGTGATCAAGATGAAAAAATTATAGGATATGCTCATGAAATGAAAAAAGCAATTATGATTATAGTGAATAAATGGGATCTTATTGAAAAAAATGACAAGACTATGATTGAGTATAAGAGAAAATTACAAGCAGGATTAAACTTTATGGCATATGCACCTTATTTATTTATATCTGCTAAAACAGGTCAAAGAGTACATAAGGTATTGTCTACAGTAAGCGAATGTTTTGAAAATTATTCGAAAAGAATTTCTACAGGAATACTTAACGAGGTTGTTAATAAAGCTGTACTTATGCAAGAACCTCCAACAGTGGCAAACAAGAGACTTAAAATATATTATGTTACTCAAGTAGATTCTAAACCACCAACATTTGTTTTCTTTGTAAATAATTCGAATTTACTACATTTCTCATACCAGAGATATTTAGAAAATCAATTGAGAAATAGTTTTGAATTTAACGGAACAGGAATAAGACTTATATTTAGGGAAAGGAAGGAATAGAATGCTGAAAGTTGCTTTTTTAGGTGGTGGGAGTTTTGGTACTGCATTATCCATTATGATTGCTAAAAAAGGAATAAAAGTTAATGTATGGGATAGAAAACCTGGTGTTGTTAATGACATTAACATTAAACGAGAAAATATAAAATATTTACCTGGCGTTATCATACCAGCAGGAGTAACAGCATTCACAGACATAGAAAAAGTTATAAGTGATAGTGATATAATTGTGCTAGCGGTGCCATCACATGTAATTAGAGAGCTAAGTAGAATGATAGCACCGTATTTAAAGCAAAATCAAATTGTGGTTAGCATTGCAAAAGGAATCGAAGAGGGTTCACTAAAAAGAATTTCACAGGTAATAGAAGATGAAATTCAAAGTAATCCTATAGTAATCCTATCGGGTCCTAGTCACGCAGAAGAGGTTGCTTTAGATATTCCTACAACAGTAGTAGTTACATCTAAACAAATGGAATATGCAAAGATTGTGCAAGATGCATTTATGACCAGTAAGTTTAGAGTTTATACTAATGAAGATATTATTGGTGTGGAGATAGGTGGTGCTGTTAAAAACATTATTGCACTAGCTGCAGGTGTATCGGATGGTATAGGTTACGGAGATAATTCTAAGGCAGCACTAATGACAAGAGGAATGAGCGAAATTATAAGGATTGGTACTGTACTTGGAGGCAAATCTGAAACCTTCTACGGTTTAACCGGGATGGGAGATCTTATTGTAACATGTACTAGTATGCACAGTAGAAATAGAAGAGCTGGGATTTTAATTGGAAAAGGTGTTCCTATGGATAAGGCTTGCGATGACATCGGAATGGTAGTTGAAGGTATAAAAGCTACAAGAGCATTCTATCAACTTAAAGAAAAACAGCAGGTATCTATGCCTATAACGGATGCACTGTACAAAGTGCTATTTGAAGAAAAAGATTCTAAATATGCAGTATATGAATTAATGTCAAGAAATAAAAAAGATGAGTTTTAAAGATTATAAGTAAGGTGTTTAATAGCAAAAGAATGATATATAAAACCAATTTTTCATTAGAATATAATGAAAATTGGTTTTTTTTATATATTTTTAATGAGTAGTAATAATTCATTGTTATCTCAAATATAATTATAATGTTAATAATAAGAATTGGGAGGGTATATCTTGGATAATTTTGATATATATAAGGATATAGCAGTGAGAACTCAAGGGGATATTTACGTAGGTGTTGTGGGCCCTGTAAGAACCGGAAAATCGACATTTATAAAGAGATTTATGGAGCTTTTGGTAATTCCTAAAATAGACAATCCCCATAAAAAAGAAAGAGCCATAGATGAACTTCCTCAAAGCGGTTCAGGAAAATCAATTCATACCACTGAACCTAAATTTGTACCCAACGAAGCCGTTGAAATTGATTTTGAAGGTGGAACTAAATTCAAAGTTAGAATGGTTGATTGTGTTGGGTATATTGTTAAGGGAGCGGTAGGATATGCTGAAGGAGAAACACCTAAAATGGTTACAACTCCTTGGTATGACTATGAAATTCCATTTGAGGATGCGGCAGAGCTTGGAACAAAAAAGGTGATAAATGAACATTCAACTATTGGACTTTTAATCACTACAGATGGTTCTATCACAGGTATAGAAAGAATGGAATATGTAGAGGCTGAAGAAAGGGTAGTGAGTGAACTTAAATCCATTAATAAACCTTTTATAATGGTGCTAAATTCTAGAAATGCAGCAGCTCCAGAAACTGCAGATTTAGCAAGAGAATTAGAAGAAAAATATGATGTACCAGTGCAGGTTATGGATGTATTAAATATGAATGAGGAAGATATAGCAAATATATTCCAGAGAGTTCTTAAAGAATTCCCAGTTAAAGAAATTAACATAGATATGCCAGAGTGGATTGAGAATTTAAGTTCTAAGCATTGGGTAAAAATTAGCTTCATGAAATTCTTAAAAGATATGTGTAAGGATATTTTTAAAGTTAGAGATATAAATAAATCATTACTAAGCTTTAATGAAGTTGATTTTTTAGATTCTGCAAGACTTGATGAAATGAATATGGGGGAAGGTACTGCAAGAGTTAATTTAATTCCTAAGCAAGAATTGTTTTACAAAATACTAGGTGAAACTTGTGATTGTGAAATAAAGGGAGAGAATGATCTGCTAACTTTAATGGGAGAATTCTCTAGAGCTAAAACTGAATATGATAAAATTGCAGATGCTTTAAGAGATGTTAAAGAAAAAGGCTATGGACTTGTAGCACCGCTGCTTTCAGAAATGACTTTAGAAGAACCTGAAATAGTACAGCATGGTGGTAGATATGGAGTTAAGTTAAGAGCGTCTGCACCTTCACTTCACTTTATTAGGGCGGATATACAGACCGAAGTATCTCCTATTATGGGTACAGAAAAGCAAAGTGAAGAGTTTTATAAATCCATCTTAGAACAGTTTGAAACTGACAAATCTCAAATTTGGCAGAGTAATATGTTCGGTAAGTCTTTAGAAGTACTAGTTAAAGAAGGACTTCAAAATAAATTATTTAAGATGCCTGATGATGTACAAGTAAAAATTCAAAAGACTCTCCAAAGAATCATAAATGAGGGTAATGGCAGTTTAATCTGCATTATATTATAATAATATTTTTATAAGATTCAAATAGCACGGAGAAAAAGAAATAAAAAGTACGGGAATCATTTTATAATGAAAAACCGTACTTTTTTTATTTTATTATTATAAATGTATGTTGCAATGCATTGAAATGCTCTTAAGTAAGAGTGTTAAGACATAATTAGGAACACAGGCAAAGACATAACAGTTAATATTATATGTGATTAGAATGAAGATTTGCATGTGCTGTATGCCTTAAAGGTTACATGGAAATTTGCCGAATTAAGTACTGTAGTTCTATTTATCCTTAGATTCCCATTTGAAACCAGCATTTTTTAGATTCTCAAGTATTTCTAATACTTGTTCATGAGTAAGACCATCAGGGTAAATACTATTATCTATTTCAATTTTAATGTCATTATTGTAAGCATTATCTTGTACTATTATTCCTAATCTATTATCTGTTCGGCCCAAGAGGTAATCTGTAGAGCATTGTAAATAATCAGCTATTTGCTTAACAAAATCTACTTTAGGTTCTCGTAAATTATTTTCATAACGGCTCAGAGTTGCCTTTGTAGTTTTCAAATCTTCAGCCATTGTTTCCAATGTAACCTGTATTCTGTTTCTTTCAGTCTTTAATCGATCACCGAATGTTACCAAATGTATCACCTCCATAGTAAATATTATACAAGAGATATATGATATTAAAACAAATGTTACCAAAAATATAAAAAATATCGAACGATTCATTGACTTGTTACCCTTATGGTAATATAATTAAGTTACCATATTGATAAAATTACTTTTGTAAGATGGTAAGCTTATGGCAGTTAATTATGGGTAAAAAATATAAACATACTGGTAACTTAATGATTATTAAAGTTCAAGAAAACGCAGAGAAGCAATCTGCTTCTATAAGAGGGAGGATTTAATAATGGCTAAATATAGACAATTATATACTGAGTTCTGGAGTGATGGGTTTGTAATGGATTTGACGCCTGAAGAAAAGTTTTTCTATCTTTATTTAATGACTAATTCGAAAACTAGTCAGTGTGGTATTTATGAACTTCCAAAACAGATCATAGTTGCTGAGACTGGATATCATAGAGAAACTATAGACAAGCTTCTTACTAGGTTCTGTGAGTACAATAAGATAGCTTATTGTGATGATACAAAAGAAATCATGATTTTAAACTGGATAAAATTTAATCAACCAAATAATATTAATGCAATTAAATGCGTAAATAAAGAATTAAGTAAAGTGAAAAACACTAAGTTCATAGAGGTACTTTACCGGAAGTGTGAGGTGCAAGGGTTAGAGGTTGAGAAAATATTTGAGGGGCTTTATAGGGGCTTACAAGGGCCTTGTAAGGTGCTACCAAGTAATAGAGTAATAAGTAATAAAGAAGAAATAATAAGTAATAAAGAAGAAATAATAAGTAAAAAAGAAGAAGTAGTAAGTATTAAAAATAATTCTTCATCTGACATTAAAAGTGTACTTAAGGTTTTTGAAAATAATATCCATCCAATGGCACCCAGTGAACATGAAAAGTTAATGGACTTTACACGTGATGGTAGCTGCGAAGTTATTACTATGCCAATTGAAGAAGCGGTAAATTATAACGCTAGAACTATTAAGTATATAACTAAAATATTGAACTACTGGATAAGCAGAGGGGGTACGAGCTTATCAAAGGGAATGGGATAATAAAAAGAACTCATCTCCAAATGGAAATAGCCTGCGTTGGAGACAATAGTTATTACTACTATGCGAGAATTAAAAATAAAGCTTTAGCTAAACTTTAAAAATATATTTACAAAACCCATAGAAAACAATTTTAAAAAGCATATATATCATTTATGACGGTGAGGGGAGGAATGCAGAATGTATGATGCATTTATTAAACTGGTTAATACAGTTGGCTTCCCTATAGGAGTGAGTGTGTACTTGCTTATTAAATTTGAGAAGAAAATTGAGGATCTCAATAAATCTATCTCTAATTTAACAGCAGTTATATCCATCGTTATAGGAAAATCTGAAAAATAAGGATACCAAAGTTGGTATTCTTATTTTTTTATTTTTATTTATAAAAAAACCGCAATAACTTCTGGAAGAGCATATGTATGCTGTGAAAAGAAAAAAAGAAAGGGGTGAATCAGTATGGCAGTAGTATCTACAAAGGTAGCAAGTACATTAAAGCTTACTATGAAAACCGGAGTTGACATCAAGGGTAAAGACACTTATTCAACAAAACGATTAAGGGATCTAAAGGTTGCTGCACTAGATGAGGACATTTTTGCTGTAGGGGAAGCTATCTCAAACATCAAAACATATCCGCTATTCAGACTAGATAGAGAAGATCAGTTCAACTTAGTTAGCGAATAGTTTTAGCTATGAAAGTTAAATAATTTTAAGGAGGGAAAAGGATATGCATAGATTAGTTATGAAATTTTTAACAGATACAGAAGGTAAGTATTTTACTTTAACTGTATCTGACATTAAAGCTGATGGAGATGGAGTTCCAACCATGACAGATGCTGAGGTGAATTCGCTTATGGATATAGTCATTGAAAAGAACATTTTTGAATTAGATAGTGGTAACTTAACTGGCAAGAAAGATGCTAAAATAGTTACTACTGATACTAATATAGTTGATGTAGCATAGTGAAAATCTTCCACTAAGAATTAATTCTTGGTGGAAGATTTTTTATTTTTCTGATATTCATTAACATGTCTTACGGTTTCATTTTCGAAAATTCCATCAATAACTGCTCCAGTCCTCCATCTATAACTAAAGCATTATTATTTACATCTCTTATTTTCATAATGTTTAAGCAGTTCTGTACATATTTAATATCCTCTGTAGAAATGTTTTTAGAGATTTCAAATCTATGAGCAGCATCATAAACACAAAGCTTATTTTGTTCAATTATAGATATTAGTTTTTCAGGGTACTCATTGTCAGTGCAGCAACCTGATTTATAAACGTTCTGCCAGGCCTGTTTGTAATTTTTAGAAGTTATTACAGATTTGTACCTACTGAAGCTTAAAAGCTTTCCATGGTCTAGTAAGCTGTCGTCTAACGAATCATACTTTCTGAATTTGCACAGCATGGGGTTAGTTGTATAGAGAATTTGGAGGGAGAAGGTATGGGAACGTATACCGTTACCCCAAAAAGAACATGCTTCAGCATAAGAATCTCTAAGCTGGTCCTTTTTTGGTGCCAGACGGCGTGCGGGTGTTCTAGTTAAATTTAAATTGTTGCTAAATTAGGTATTCTATATTAATAAACAAAAAAATCTTAAGTCTACGCAGCCATGTAGGAACGCCCGCGTAAGACTCCATCGCCACCTTTATCGAAGGGGTACTGCTATTCATAAAATGTTCTGGAGCGCCTGGTAAATTAAGCCAAAGACCAGTGGCTTTGTTTACAGTTGATTGATTAATAATTTCCACGCAACAAAAATGAGAAAACATAAGCGTACGCATTAACATTTGTTTTTGACTACACTTCAAATGCTTAAGAATGATTGATTTGCATTTCGTTTATACTGTAATGGAGTGGAGTGACTAACTTATAGCCTTGGAGATTCCTTCCCATACATAAAACATTTATACTTTGAATATAAAGTATAGGGTGATAATAAAGTTTCGATTATTCAAAAGTTAGAGGACACCAACATATAGAAATAAAAAGGTTTTTTTATGAGAGAAGATTTATGTGCAAGAGGCCCAAAAGATTCTCCAATATTAATTGTAGGAGATTCTTTACCTGAGAAAGAGAGAACACAAGATAAACTAAAAGAAATATTAGATAGAAGAGGAGTAACATATAACAGCATTATAGTTCCTTTGAAGTATTATATGAATGAATTTTTAATTGAAAAATATAAGCTTAAGTTACCAAGTGATTTAAATAATAAAGGAGACATTTTTAGATTTGTAAATGCTGTAAATAATTATGATAATAAATGGGGACTTAATCCATTAAATATAAATTATACTTCAGTAGTTAAAAACTTAAGAGAAGAAATTTTTGATAGTAACAATAAAGTAAAATATAGATTAATACTATGTTTGGGTGATTTCTCATACTTTGCTGTAAGATCATTATTTAAAAAATATAATGAAAGAGAAAATAAGTTTTATAGAAAGAGTGGCACAAAATATACAATAGAAAGATTAGGAAAATATTTTCAACAAAGTATAGATAAACATGAAAATATTTTAATACTTCCTATTTTACATAATTCCACAAACTTACATTTTTCTTTAACACAAGATTTTATTCCTAAAGATAAGAGAAATATTTATGTAAGTTATTTAAGTTATATTGCAGAGGAAATCTCTCGCATAATTATAAGTGATATAGAAATGAAAAAATATTTAAAAGATATATATAGGTAATACAAGTAATGTATAATAAAATAAATGCAAATATTTGTTTGTATATTTTCGTGAATTTAGTAAAATAACAGAGATAGATATATTTAATAGGACAAAAGAGAAAAAGATAAAAGAAGTGATTGCTTCACTCAAAGACCAAGATAAAAAAATCGGGTTTTGCATCACACACCAAAGTGGCGAGTAACAGGGGTTAGATATATAGGGTTAGAAGAAAAAGAAGAAAAGATAACTTTAAGCTGCCGACATTGTAGGGAAAATATAAAAAGTAAACCATTAAAAAGACAGGTAAAGGGATTTCTAACACCCAACCTGTCTTTTTAATATTTTTAGCTATTAATGTTATTCAAGAGATTCAACCTCTCAATTTGATTTTTTGTAATGTTAACGGCACATTCAAACACTTCTTTGGCCCTCTCTAAAACTTCTACATTATCAGCGTCAAGAATTTGTTTAATTGCTTTCGTTTTGATATTTTCAATGATACTTTCAAGGTTAGTAGAAACAGTATTCTCAACATCACTTGTACCAGTGTCTACCTGTATATCTTGGATGTTTGCAACAAGTTCATTAAATCTTTCATCGCCAACAGTTGATTTTAATGCTATGACAATTCTGTCATATGCCATTTTGTCTCCGTAAGAATTGAGATAGCGGTATAAGCCTTGGTAGTTTGCATAATTAGCAAAGCTAGACCAGGCCTTCTTGTCCTCATTCGATAAAGAGTCATAGATTGCTTTGAGCTGTTTTCTTGAATACATATTATTACACTCCCTTTTATTAATTTAGTCTTGAAACCACTTTATTCATTTATTATACAATACTTTTAAATGCTTTGCGATACTTTTTTTATTTTTTTAAAAATTTTTTATACTTTACAGTCTATAATGAATCAAGTGACATAAATATATTTAATTTCTGCAATGCAAAAGTCCTAGACTTCTCTAAGATTTATTTTTCTATTAAAAAATTATTTCATCTTGTGTAAAATCAGGACAAACGCATAGAAACATATGGAGAAGTAGTCAAGATGACGCATTATAGATTTGATAAATTTTATCCGTATGTAAAAACAGATTTGGTTACCTCTTTAGAGTATAGAATGATTGCTTTTGACTACACATCAAATACTTCAGCTATGATTGATTTTCAGTTCATTTATAAGGGTTAGAAGATATTTTTATCTTAAAATATGTAGTTGAAAATATCTACACCATTTTGTATACAGTTTCGTATAAAAGGCATACTACATAATGAGGGTGCAGATGAAAGGGTGGAAATATATGTTATATGGATATGCGAGATGTAGCACAGATAATATTAAACAGGATATAACAAGGCAGACAAGAGAATTAACGGCAGTAGGGGTTACTATTAAGAATATATACCTGGAATATGCAAGTGGCACTAAAATAGACAGAGTAGAATTTAATAAGCTATTAGATAAGGTTATAGAGGGTGACACTATAATAGCAACAGAAGTTAGCAGAATAACCAGAAGCACCAAACAATTATGTGAAATTATAGAATTAGCTAAAATTAAAAAAATCAAATTAGTGTTAGGAAATTTTATTGTAGATTGCATAAAAGAATTAGATCCAATGACAGAAGGAATGTTAAAAATGATGGGTGTGTTCTCAGAGATAGAACGTAACATGATAAGCCAAAGAGTTAAAAGTGGTCTGGCTAATGCTAAAGCTAAAGGGAAGTTACTAGGTAGACCTACAACTACTATAGAAGATGTTCCGGTGGCAGTAGTCAAGTTGTATGACCTATTAAAGAATGGCAAGATAAATAAGAGTGAATGTGCTAGAATGTGCGACATATCCAGAACATGTTTATATAAATACATTAAGCTTATTGAGGAGGTTAAATAGTACCTTATGTTCGCAATATATAGACATATAAAGACTATGAGATATAGGGAGCATTAATCTATCAGGAATACATTTGCGCTCCTGGTAGGTTAATGCTTTTTATAATGTGGCTATAATTCAAAGTATGTGTGGCATGGAACTAAAGAATAGCTTTAAATACATAAAAGTGAGTGCAAAGAGTGCTTTATTTTTTGAAAATATGGTACAATAAATTAAATAGTGAATTTTTGGCCCGAAGGAATGGTGGTATATGGATAAAAAGTTGGAATATAGGTCTTCAATTAAGGCTACATCTTTTCTTTATATAGAAACAAAAAAGGCTTCAAGTCTTGTTTTAAAAGGTTTAAAAGAGTTTGAAATAATAGATATGTCTATCAATGTTAATATTTTTCAAATGAAATCTGAGAGACGAAAAAAGGAAGTTGCGTCAATAATATTAAAAAGGCTGAAGGCTTTAGATGAATTTTTACTTAGCAAATTGGCAAATGGTGACTTAGAGACTAGCAAACAAATTGTAATCTACGCAATTATGAAAACTGATAGGCTGTTTTTTGAGTTTATGAGTGAAGTTTATAGAGATAAGATTATATTGAAAGAAAAATATATTGCGGACAGCGATTTTAATGTTTACTTTGAAAGAAAATGTGAGCAAAGTGATTCCGTAGCAGCATGGAAAGATTATACCTTCTATAAAGTCAAACAGGTAGTTACTAGAATCCTATTTGAAGCAGGATTAATTAAAAATCAAAAGAGCGATAAAGAAATAAACATACCAATAATAGACTGCGATTTAGCACAGCATTTAAAAGGAATAGGTGACTTAATATACTTAGAAGCAATGTTAGGATATATCTCCTAAATGAAGTTATATGAGCAATTTGAAAGTGGCAATGAGTGAGATTAAGTTTCCAACATCTTGAAGGGAGTTAAAACATGAAAACAATATACCAAAGGTTAGATGCAATTATACCTAAAATTATAGATAAGGCCTTTATAGAAAACAAAGGCTTAGGTAATGAGATAGGATACTATATTTTCGATTATGAACCTAAATACGAACTCTTAGTAAGAGATCATATTGAGTTTATAAAGCAGAAGGTCAATGATGGTAATTCAAATATTTATGTTAAAGAATTTGATTTATATGAAATAATGTTAGAAATATTAGAGGAAAAGAACTATTTGCAAAAGAATATTGAAATGGAAAAGAAAAAGGGAAGCGAGTGTGTTTTTAAAGCAACTAAGAAAACACTTAGATTAACTCTTAAAAATGACATGATTGTAGAGTATATAGTAAATAGGACTCAGCAAAATGACATTGTGTTTATTACTGGCGTTGGTAAAGCATGGCCAATTATACGTTCACACACAGTATTAAATAACTTACATAAGGCTATTGATGCAGTTCCTGTAGTTATGTTTTTCCCAGGTGAATATGATGGCTTAGAATTAGTTCTTTTCAATGAAGTAAAAGACGATAATTATTACAGAGCATTTCAACTTATTGATAAGTATTAAAATATATATATTTAAGGGCTAATGTAAAATGCTAAAGAAAGATTAAATTGGAGGTAAATTACAAATGCAAGTTAAAAAGATGTTTTCAAAGGGAATAGAAAGAGACATTAAGGGAGTTATAAAGGTTGGACAAGATGATGACTCAAATATATATCAAGAACTAGACGAATATGTTGTTACAAGGGAATTATTAGGTCACTTCGGAGAGTTCTTTGAAGCCTACAAAAAAGGCATAAATAACAATACAGATAAAATGGGAGTTTGGGTATCTGGTTTCTTTGGATCAGGTAAATCCCACTTTTTAAAGATATTATCTTATTTATTAGAAAATAAAGTAGTAAATGATAAAAAATCTGCTGAATATTTTGATACTAAAGTTCAAGATCCAATGATTCTTGCAGATATGAAACAAGCAGGGGATATTACAACAGATGTTATCCTATTTAACATAGACTCTAAAAGTGACAGTGACTCTAAGGCAGATAAAGAGTCCATAGTAAAAGTATTTAATAAAGTTTTTAACGAAATGCAGGGATTGTGTGGCTCAATTCCTTGGGTGGCTGATTTAGAGAGACAGATGATTAAGGATAGGGTGTATGAAGAGTTTAAGAAAGAATTTGAGACCATATCAGGTAATAAGTGGACTGACGCAAGGGAAGATTTTTATTATGAAGAAGATGCTATTGTAGAAGCATTATCAAAGGCCACTAAAATGAGTAGCGATGCAGCGAGAAATTGGTACAACAAGGCAGAAGAAAATTACTCGTTGAGCGTTGGAAAATTCGCTCAAAAAGTAACTGAGTATATAGAAGACAAAGGCAGAAATCATCACGTCTTATTTTTAGTTGATGAAATAGGGCAGTATATCGGGGATGATTCACAATTAATGCTTAACTTACAAACAGTAGTAGAGGACTTAGGAACATACTGCGGTGGTAAGGCTTGGGTTATTGTTACAAGTCAACAGGATATAGACACTGTAACAAAGGTCAAGGGAGGCGATTTTTCAAAAATTGTCGGGAGGTTTAATACACGACTATCTCTTTCAAGTGCTAACGTTGATGAAGTTATTAAAAAACGTATATTAGAAAAAACTCATGGTTCATCAGACTCACTAAAATTGTTGTATGGAGATAAGAAATCTATCTTGAAGAACTTAATAACTTTTTCAAAAAATACTGCTGAAATGAAGGTATATGAAAACGAAAATGACTTCGCTGAGGTATATCCTTTCATTCCGTATCAATTTAATTTAGTTCAGAATGTATTCAACGGGGTTCGTATACATGGTGCATCAGGTAAGCATTTGTCAGAAGGTGAGAGGTCATTACTAAGTGCATTTCAAGAGTCCGCTATTAAATATGTGGATGAAGAAATGGGAGTATTAATACCATTCTCAGCATTTTATGAGACTATAGAAGCATTTTTAGATGCTAATATAAAAACAGTTATAATACGTGCAAAAGATAATTCTAGACTTAATGAAGATGACGTAGAGGTATTAAAACTTTTATTTATGATTAAGTATGTAAAAGAAATACCTTCAAACCTTGAAAATATATCTACATTATTGGTTAAGCACATAGACGATGATAAATTAAGTATTAAAAAGAGAGTAGAAGCATCATTAAAGAGTTTGATATCAGAAACATTGATACAGAAAAATGGTGAGGAATATCTATTTTTAACTAATGAAGAACAAGATGTTAATAAAGAAATTAAGAGCATCGGAATTGACATGGGAGAAGTTATTCAGAAGGCTTCTGAAACAATATTTGAAGATATTTATACAGACAAGAAATATAAATATTCATCAAAATACAATTTTCCATTCAATTCTATCATAGATGATAGAGCAAGAGGACAGCAAAATAATGAAATAGGACTAAGAATTATTACACCGTATTTTGACTCAGGTGTTGATCTTACCCATCAAGAATTGAAACTTATGTCCACAAGAGAAAATAATGTAATTGTAAAGTTATCCAATGATACAACTTTTTTAGAAGAGACGGAAGAAATATTAAAAGTTCAATCTTATTTAAGAATAAAAAGTGGTACAGCGTCAACACAGGCTATAGAAGATATAAAAACAAGAAAATCACGAGAAGTTTCAGATAGAAGAGATAGAGTTAAAATCCTACTAATTGAAGGACTAAAAACTGCTGAAATATATGCGAATTCAGAGTTTCTTGATATTAAAGAAAAGAATCCTGTTGAACGTATAAATGATGGATTTAAGGCTTTAATAGATACTCTATATAATAAATTAAATTATATTAAGGAATATGTTGATAGTTCAAGAGGATTACAAGAAATATTAACAGATGATAATGTACAGTTAAGTTTGGTAGATGTGGAAAAAAACAAGTTAGCCATTGATGAGGTTAATAGTTATGTTGAAAGAAATACCTCAAGAAATATTCCTATGACTATGAAAGGAATTATTGGTTTATACTCGAAAGCCCCTTACGGATGGGAAGAACTTGATATTGCAGCGATAATAATAAAGTTATTAAAAGAACAAAAAATAAAAATAGAGTTTAACAGCCAATATCTAACTACTAATGATAAAGACGTAGTAAACTATTTAACTAAGAGAGACTATATAGATAGAGTTCTAATTAAGAATAGGACAGGAATGCCACCTAAATATATAAACAATGTTAAAGAATTATGTAAAAATATTTTTAACTATTCTGCGGTACCTTCTGATGAAGATGGATTAATGGTTAAGTTTAAAGGGTTGGTACAGGAAGAAACAGCAAATATTAGAGAACTTCTTGTATATTACGAACAACCCAATTATCCAGGTAAGGATGTGCTTATTGATGGGAAAAATGTCTTTGATGAATTAGTAAGTAAAAAAGACACTATGGAATTTTATGGAAAGGCATATGAGTTAAAGGATGATTTCTTAGATTATGTGGAGTATTCAGAGGATGTAAAGAAGTTCTTTAAAAATCAAAAGAAGTTCTTTGATGATGCTATAAGGAAGAGTGTAATTTACAATAAAAATAAGACTTATGTTTTAGATCAACAGGTTATAGATTTAATTGGTAAGATTAATGCTATAGTTACAAGTAAAAATCCATATTCTCAGATTCCACAATTACCAGGACTGATTGAAGAATTCGCATTAAAATTTACTGAGTTATTAGAAGTAGAATGTCAGCCAGTAAGAAAAGTAGTTGAATCAGACTGTGAAAAAGTGTTAAGTGACCTTGCTTTATACGAATTTAAAGATGAATTAGGTGGTAAGTTTAAAAAGAAATTTAATGAATTGATACAAAGATTAGATAGTGCCAATAACTTCTACGAGGCAATAGCAATGAAAGAAGAAAGTGACAGGTTAAAAATGCGTTGCTTTGATGAAATATCAAATGAAGTAGAAAGAATAAGGGGTGTAGATCGTAAAAAAGTAGATGGCGGTACGAACTTAGGTGGGGGGACTACTGTTGTTGGAGGTGGCACCACTTTAAGTTACAGAACTAGAAAAACTAAAACTGTAAGCATAGCCAATATCCTTCATGGTGCTAAGACCATAGAAAACAAAGATGATATTGAAGGATTATTAGATGATATTAGAAAAAAACTAAATGAAGAATTAGAGGAGAACACAATAATTAAATTAGTTTAGTAATTTGATGGGAGGGGTTATTTCTCCTTGAAAAGTATATGAAAGGAAGAGACATATGGATAAATCCTCAATCAAGAACTTTGCAGTTAGTGCAAGAGTTAAGTTAAAAGAACAGATAAAACAAAAGGCCTATGCCTTTGGTATAACAAAAGATGAAATAAAATCAGTAGAAATGTTTGAAGATGCTTTTGAGGTCAATGGGAATAAGTATAATAAGAGACTATTGAAACATAGAGAAAATTTAGTGAAAAAGATAAATGAAAAGGGATTTGAGCAGTTACTTGAAGAAGTTGCTTATACCTGGTTTAATAGGCTTATTGCCATTAGATTTATGGAAGTAAATGAATACTTGCCTTCAGGAGTAAGAGTTTTATCATCTACTGATAGTAGCAAAATTGAACCAGATATAATTCGTGAAGCAGCAAACTTGGATTTTGAAAACTTAAATATAGATTTAATTTATAAACTGCAAGATGAAAACAGTATAGAGGAATTATTTAAATATTTACTTATAAGACAGTGTAATGAACTTGGTAAAATAATGCCTGTAGTGTTTGAAGAAATAGAAGATTACACTGAATTACTATTGCCTGATAATTTACTTCAAGAGGGTTCTATAGTAAGAGATTTGGTAACTTCAATTACTGAAGAGGATTGGGAAGAGCAAGTAGAAATTATAGGATGGTTATATCAATACTATATTTCTGAAAAGAAAGATGAAGTTTTTGCTGATTTAAAGAAAAATAAGAAAATAACAAAAGAAAATATACCGGCAGCCACTCAATTATTTACACCAGATTGGATAGTAAAGTACATGGTGGAGAATTCATTAGGTAGACTGTGGCTTGAAAGTCATCCAGATGAAGAATTAAAGTCTAAATGGAAATATTATTTAGAAGAACCAGAACAAGAGCCAGAAGTAATGAAAGAGTTACAGGCAATAAGAGACAAAAATAAAAATTTAAAACCTGAAGATATTAAAGTTATAGATTGTTGTATGGGTTCAGGTCACATTCTCGTTTATCAATTTGATGTATTGTATGATATATATAAATCAGCAGGATACTCTGAAAGAGAAATTCCAAAACTTATATTAGAAAAAAACATTTATGGGTTAGATATAGATGATAGAGCAGCACAACTTGCTTATTTTGCAGTTATGATGAAGGCTAGAAGCTATAACAGAAGAATATTTAGAAAAAGAATAGATTTAAATATATGTTCTATACAAGAAAGTAATGATTTTCCTATAGAAGCAATAAATTTCTTAGTAAATACAAAAGAGACAGAAATAGAAAAAAGAATTCATAGAGAAGATATAGATTATTTAATAGATGTATTTAATGATGCAAAAGAATATGGATCTATATTGGAAGTTAAGGAAATTGATTTTGATACAATTGAAAGAAGAATAGAAAAAATAAAAAATGGTGATACAAATGACATATTTGAATGGCAGTATAAGAATATTATTTTAGAAAGAATACCTGATTTAATAAAACAGGCTAAGATAATGAGTCAAAAATATGAGGTAGTTTGTACTAATCCACCTTATATGGGAATCAGACAGGGTATGAATGATAAATTAAAGCAATATATTACGAAGCATTACCAAATTGCTAAAAGTGATTTGTTTGCTGTTTTTATGGAAGTTAGTTTTCAATTGGCAAAACAAAACGCTTATATAGGTATGATAAATCAGCATAGTTGGATGTTTTTGAAAAGTTTCAGTGAACTGAGAAAAGATATTGTATTAACGAAATCAATAGTCAATATGTTGCATTTGGGTACTCGTGCATTTGAGGAAATAGGTGGCGAAGTAGTGCAGTCAACTTCATTTATTCTTCAAAATTCGCACTATAACTATTGTGCTAAATATCTCAGATTGATTAATATTAGAGATGCTAAGGCAAAAGAAGAAACTGTAATCAATATTATAAATGAAAAGGGGAATAATCCTGATTTGGTTTACTATTTTAAGATGAATGACTACCAAGATTTGCCTGATAATATTATTGGATATTGGGTTAATCGTAAATTTATTGACATTTTTTCAAAAGAGAAATGTCTAGCTGATGTGGCTAAGCCAAGACAAGGTATGTCTACATCAGATAATGATAGATTTTTAAGGTTGTGGTTTGAAACAGATATTGGTCGGATTGGATTTGGATATGAAAGTAGGGAATTCGCTCAAAAGAGTGGTAAAAAATGGTTTCCGTATAACAAAGGTGGACAATATAGAAAGTGGTATGGAAACAATAATTACGTAGTCAATTGGGAAAATGATGGTGCGGAATTACGTGCATGGGCTGATTGGCTAAATACTCATGGAACGTCAATGGGACGGTTGGTTAGTCAAGAATTTTACTTAAAAAAGGGTATTACATGGTCATTAATTAGTTCCAATAAATTTGGTGTAAGATGCTTTAATGAAGGTATGATTTTTGATGTTGGTTCACATTGTTTATTTTGTAGCGAAGATTTGTATTTATTTTTTGCAGCACTTTTAAATACAAAAATTTCAAAGGAATTTTTGAAAATCTTAAATCCAACATTAAATCTTAGTTCAGGGGTTATTGCTAATATTCCAGTAGTTTTTCCTAATGATAAAAGTCAATTAGATAGAATAAACGAGATAGTAAAACAGAATATAAGTGTTTCAAAAGAAGATTGGGATATATCAGAAACTTCATGGGATTTTAAAAGCCATCCATTTTTAAAACATTTAGATTTAGGTATTAATATGAAATTAAGTACTGTAGTTAATATTTGGGAAACTAAAACAGAAGGAACATTTCAACAGTTGAGGTACAATGAAGAGGAATTAAATAGAATTTTTATAGAAATTTATGGACTTCAAGATGAATTAACCCCAGATGTAGATGATAAAGATATAACAAATAGAAAAGCAGATAGAGTAAGAGACACTAGATCATTTATCTCCTATGCAATAGGATGTATGTTTGGAAGATATTCATTAGATGAAGAAGGCTTAATTTATGCCGGTGGAGAATTTGATTCAAGTAGATATAAAACATTTAAAGTAGATGTAGACAATGTAATTCCAATAACCGACGATGAATATTTTGAAGATGATATAGTAAGTCGTTTTATAGAATTTCTTAAAATAACTTTTAGCGAAGAAACTATAGAACAAAATTTAGATTATATTGCGGATACTTTAGGTGAAAAGGGTAATGAAACATCAAGGCAAACAATAAGAAGATATTTCTTGAAAGACTTTTACAAAGATCACTTAAGAACCTATCAAAAGAGACCAATTTATTGGTTATTTGATTCAGGTAAGAATGATGGTTTTAAGGCTTTAATTTATATGCATAGATATGATATTGATACTGCAGCAATAGTTAGAACAGATTATTTACATTTACTTCAAAGGAAATATGAGGCGGAGGTAAATACATTAGAGATGGTAATGGAAAACAGTAATGAGTCGGTAAGAGAAAAAACTGAAGCAAAAAAGAAAAAAGAAAAGATACAAAAACAAATACTTGAATGTGTTCAATATGATCAAGTTATTGCACACGTTGCAAACCAAAAGGTAAGCATAGACCTTGATGATGGTGTAAGTGTAAACTATGGTAAATTCCAAGGAATAGAAGTACCGCAAGGAGAAGGTAAAAAGCCATTGAAGGCTGATTTGTTATCAAGAATATAAGACTTACTAGTGATTCAGCAGAGGTGTTCTGCTGAACTTGATTAAAAGAAAGTTGGTGAAATATGAACTTAAAAGAGATAAAAACAGTATTAACAGAAACATTTAATAAAGAACTTGATTATGGTAAGAAGAGACAAATTGTTTTCTGGTATGACGAGGAAGGTGAGTTTGCTTACGATATAGATGAACTTAACCTTGATAATGTAAGAGTATTAAAATTAACTGAAAATAATAGTTACACAATAAAATATGAGATTGAAAGAGTTGATAAGGTATCACATTTTCTTATTTATGCAAAGATGCAAAAGCCATCTCCAAGAGCAAATTATCTCTTAGATATTTTTAAATATAGTACAGAATTTTCTACAGATAAGACTACTGCTATTATGAGAGAAATGGGTGTGAAGGATGATACTTTAAGAGGGGTATTTAAGAAGTACCTTAAATTCTTTAATAATAAAGAAAGATATGCTGCTTTTACTTCATATGGATTAGGAAACTATACCGAAGAAAAAGTTGATATAGCAGTGCTTTCGGCATTATGCAAACTTGATATTTGTGATATTGAAGCCGTGATAAAGGTATTATTTGCAGAAGAATTAAAAGAGAAGAATAGATATCTAGAAGCCATAGATAAATTTGCTGATATGGAAGCCTTTTGGATATTAGTAGAAAAATATTATGGATTTAACCTTGTGGATAAGAATTTAGAAAAATTAATGATATTCTTTATGGTTACAAATTTGGATTATACTTTGGAAGAATCTATACCTAAGACTTGGGAACAGTATGTATCATCTAAAAAAGGAGACTGTATAATATTTGTAAATCATTTTATGAACCATTCTGTAGACTCTAAAATATATGATGTACTTGCAAATAATATAGGGAGTAAGTTAAATGTAGAGCAATATTTAAAAGAGTGGGATATAGATAACTACATAAAATGTGATGCATTTAAAGCATTTGATAAGGCTATTATAAATAAATTAGTAGACTTAGTTTTAAATGATATTGAAGAGTATGATAAATATTATCAAATAATATTAGCAAGAAGAACAACTCACTTTTTCAGTAGTTTTGAACAGGAGTATGAGGCTATAAATGCTGCTATTGAGTTATTTGAAATGAAGAAAAATATAGGTGGATTTATAAGACAGCATAAGTCTTATGAATTTATTGAGAAATATGCAAATGAGTATTATAAAGTAGATAAAGCATATAGAAGATTTTACGTAGCTTTTGATAAAGCAGAGGATAAAGAAACGCTAATGAAGCTCAGAATGAAGGTGGAAAATACCTATGTAAATTGGTTTGTAGATGAACTATCAGTAAAATGGTCTAATGCTATTAATAATGAACTAAAAGATAATTGGAATATACCGTTAGTTACTCAACAGAAGGATTTTTACAATACATTTATAAAGTCTCATGTAAATAAAGGTGAAAGAGTGTTTGTAGTTATATCTGATGCGTTAAGGTATGAGGCTGCTAAAGAATTTAGTGATATATTAAATGTAGAAAGAAAAGGGCTTACAGAAATATCTTATATGCAGGGAGCAATACCCTCTTACACAAAATTAGGTATGGCAAGTTTACTTCCGAGTAGTGAGATTGAAATGGACGATAAAGTAGAAATAATCGTAGATGGCATTAATTCTGCTGGAACGAATAATAGGGAAAAGGTTTTATCAAAATATTCTAAAGAAGTTGTTGCTATTCAATATAAAAATTTAGTTGAAATGTCTAGGGCAGAGTTTAGAAAAACTTTTAATGGAAAGAAATTAATATATATATATCATAATTCTATAGATGCAAGAGGCGACCATGCAGCAACGGAAAGAGAAGTGTTTAATGCTGTTGATGAAACATTCAAAGAATTAAAAACTTTAGTAAATGACTTAATTAACAATGTTAGTGCATCTAATATTTATATAACTTCTGACCATGGATTTATATATAAACGTGGACTTATAACTGAAAGCGATAAGACATTAAAAAATATAGAAGATGCAGCAGTTGAAAAGAGAAGATTTATAATTAGTGATAAAAAAGAAGAGATGGATGGCACAATTTGCTTCTCAATGGATTATATATTAGGAAAAGATAGCAGTAAGTATGTTACTGTTCCTAGAGGATCAAATAGGTTTAAGGTGCAAGGAGAAGGAGCAAACTTTGTCCATGGTGGAGCTACGCTACAAGAAATTGTAATACCAGTTATAAAGTTTAAGAACGATAGAAGTAAGAATGGCAAGTCTGATGTAAAGAAGGTAGAAGTTAAACTTACTAATATATCAAGGAAAATTACAAGTGTTATAACTTATTTGGAATTCTTCCAAACAGAGAAGGTAGAGGATAAGAAAGTACCGTTAAGATTAAAGATTTATTTTGCAGATGAAGAAGGAAATACAATTAGTAATGAGAATATAATTATTGTTGATAGTAAATCAACGAAGTCTGAAGAAAGAAGTTATAAAGAAAAATTTACTTTGAGAAATATAGTGTATGATAAGACAAAAAAATATTACTTGGTAATGGTTGATGAAGAAGAGACTGTAGAAAATATCTATGAGAAGATACCATTTAGTATAGATATTGCTATAGCAAATGAGTTTGGGTTTTAGGATTTAACAAAGTACCGAAAGGTACTTCGTTAAAATACTCTACTTATTAATTTTTGAGTTAATAAATCATCACTTGGAGGTTTAATATTAAAAATTTCAATTAATGGATTTATAGTATTAATTAAAAATTCATAAGGTATTTTAAAAGATATATTGAGAAAATCAGAAGTTATTGGAATTAGAGTTGTATTGAGTATTACATTATTGGAGGCTAGTTCAAATTTCTTTAGAACATTTTTATCTGAAGATAGGCTCCACAAAGGAGAATTAGGTATTTCATCAAATGTAAAAATATAAAATGAATTGTTATTCTTTTCTCTAATGTGAAGACAAAGGTATGGTATAAGAGCAACATCAGTTCCAGTTAGGAATAATGCTCTGGAACAAATCAACTCGCTTAGAAGTAATAGAAAATCCGGTATACTTACGTTGTTTTGAATTTCAACAATTCTATTGTAGATTTTAAAACTATTTAAGATTATATCATTTTTTAAAATTTCAATTTCCTCTTTAGACTTTTTATAAGATGAACCTAGATTATATATTTTTCTGAAATCAAATGAACTGCAAGAAGTTTTTGGAAAATGTGAAAAATGGCTTTTTCGTTTAGATTTATCAGCCTTTAAATAGACCTTATGATTACAATAAAGACATGCAATATTTTCAGGTGAAATTTCTAGTTTTTCTAGTATTTTATATTCTTCTACAGATATAATTTTTTTATTATCTAAATCAATACATTCATACATTGTTGTTACGCCTTCTAAGGTAGTGTTATCATATTATGTATATGTTTATCTTAATAGAATAATGAAATTAATAAAATATAAATTCAATAATTTAAATATCAAATTTTTATTTGGGAGAGATGGAATGGATGAATTAAGTAAGAAACTAAATACCCATTTTGCAGGTAAGGTAGTTAGAAAAGACCTGACTAAAAAAATTAAAGAAGGAGCAAATGTTCCAGTTTACGTGCTAGAATATTTGCTTGGAATGTACTGTGCTACAGATAATGAGGATAGCATAAATGATGGTGTTGAAAGAGTGAAAAAAATATTATCTGATAACTTTGTAAGACCTGACGAATCAGAAAAAATTAAATCTAAGATTAAAGAGTTGGGAAAATATACTGTTATAGATAAGGTAACTGTTAAATTAAATGAGAGAAAAGACATATATGAAGCGGAGTTTTCAAATCTTGGGTTAAAAGGTGTGGCAATTTCTTCTCATTTTGTAAAGGAATTTGAGAAGTTATTGGCTGGTGGTATATGGTGCATACTTAAAATGGGGTACTTCTTTGAGGAAGAATTAAAAGGTGCAAGTCCTTTTAGTATAGATGGCCTTACGCCAATACAGATGCCTAACGTAGATTTAGAAGAACTATTCGAGCAGAGAAAAAACTTTACTAAGGATGAATGGATAGATGCACTTCTTCGTGCTACTGGAATGGAGCCAACTCAATTTGAAAATAAAGTGAAATGGCATTTACTAGAGAGATTAGTTCCACTAGTAGAAAACAATTATAATGTTTGTGAGTTAGGGCCAAGAGGAACAGGAAAATCACATATTTATAAAGAAATATCTCCCAACTCAATATTAATATCTGGTGGTCAAACTACTGTAGCAAACCTATTTTACAATATGGCTAGTAAGAAAATTGGACTGGTTGGAATGTGGGATGTTGTTGCGTTTGACGAAGTCGCTGGAATTACATTTAAAGATAATGATGGAATACAAATAATGAAAGACTATATGGCTTCAGGTTCTTTCGCTAGAGGTAGAGAAGAGAAGAATGCTAATGCCTCTATGGTTTTTGTAGGAAATATTAATCAAAGTGTAGAGGTATTGCTAAAGACGTCACACTTATTTGAACCATTTCCAGAAGAAATGGCCTATGATAGTGCCTTCTTTGATAGAGTGCATTACTATATACCAGGTTGGGAAATTCCTAAAATGAGACCTGAATTTTTTACAGATGAATATGGATTTATTGTCGATTTTTTGGCAGAATTCTTAAGAGAGATGCGAAAGAGATCTTACTCTGATGCATATGAAAAATATTTTAAATTAGGAAATAACTTAAACCAACGAGATGTAATATCGGTTAGAAAAACAGTATCAGGACTTATTAAGTTACTGTATCCAAATGGAGAATTTGGTAGAGATGAAGTAGAAGAGGTATTAAGGTATGCTCTAGTCGGTAGAAGAAGAGTAAAAGAACAGTTAAAGAAAATAGGTGGTATGGAATTCTATGATGTTCAATTTTCCTATATAGATAGAGAAACAATGAATGAGGAGTTTGTACCAGTTCCAGAACAAGGCGGAGGTAAAATCATACCAGAAGGTATGGGAAAGCCAGGTCATATATATACAATCGGAAGAGGAAAATCTGGAATGATTGGAGCATATAAGATCGAAACACAAGTAGTTACTGGTTCGGGCAAATTTGAAAAAACTGGGCTAGGCTCTGATAGACAAGCTAAGGAAGCAATTGAAACATCATTCAGATTCTTTAAAGCAAATTCTAGGGGGATTAGTGGAACAATTAGTACATCAACAAAGGATTATCAAATGCATGTGCAAGATATAAATGGCGTAGGGCTTACTAGCGAACTTGCTTTAACATCGTTTATAGCACTTTGTTCAGGGGCATTGAATAAACCAGCACAAAGTCAGATTGTTGTTTTAGGTTCGATGAGTATTGGAGGAACTATAAATAAGGTTGAAGAACTGGCGAATGTACTCCAAGTATGTTTTGATAGTGGAGCAAAAAAAATATTAATACCAATGTCTTCAGCAGTGGATATTGCAACGGTTCCAGCAGAGTTATTTGCTAAATTTCAAATATCATTTTATCAGAGTGCAGAAGATGCGGTATTTAAGGCTTTGGGAGTAGAATAGTATTCAATAATGGAGGGTGTTATAAATGGAAGAATTAATTGAAATTTTACAAGAAATTAGGGATGGCATAAATAATGTTAATACTAATATTGAGCAACTAATATATTCGGTTGATGAAATAAAGGGTAGCGGATTATATAATTCAGTCTCTGATGTCTGCGATAAGTTGGAAGAGTTAAAAAATGAAGTTAACGATATAAAAGGGTCTACTGGATATGATTTAACAGATATATATTCTGAGTTAAGCAGTATTAGTAGTATTAGTAGTGATGTCGGTTATAAGTTGGAAGAGGTAAAAAATGAAGTTAACGATATAAAAGGGTCTACTGGATATGATTTAACAGATATATATTCTGAGTTAAGCAGTATTAGTAGTATTAGTAGTGATGTCGGTTATAAGTTGGAAGAGGTAAAATGTGAAGTTAATGATATAAAAGGTGCTGCTGGTTATGATTTAACAGATATTCTTTCTACGTTAAGTAGTATTGATGTTAATACAAGTAATTTGTAATAAATATAAATGATATTTCTAGAAGCAAAATTGAAGTTATTACAATTAAATCATTATATAAAGAAAGATGAGATACTCAATAAATATAATGTACCTATTTTGAGGGGGTAGTATAAGAGGGCTGACTAAGGTGCATTTTCACTTTAGTTAGTTTATTTAATTGTGAAAAATTTAAAGTGGTATTTAATTATTTTAGACGATCTCTTTCAAAGATGGGTTTGAGTAAATGATCGATGGTCAAATTAAAGGTAATAGAAATAGATAGAACAAATATCTGTTGATTAAGTAAAAGAATTATAAGGGGCAGTGAAAAATAATGGATAGTTCAGGTAAAAAGAAAATAATCAAGTTGTTTGAATTTCTAAAACAATTTAACAATATAAAGAATCCAGTAATGGTGGATGTGAATAACCAACATTGGATAAAATGGATGGATAGTATTCCAGAACATGAAACAATAAAGAACAATATATATAATTTTCAATAT
>NZ_JBNMNU010000055.1:0-25207 GCF_051278035.1 Clostridium sp. | reverse complement strand
TCAGCCGTATTTTCAAACGATTTAACCTTACTAAGCTCTATACCTCTGTAATCGAACGCTCTTGCATACTGAAATCGCTTTGCGATATCAATTCCTATTACTAATGTACTTTCTGTTATTGACATTATCTTCTCATTCTGTGTATAATTCATATTGAGTACCTCCACTGATAATTATAAATTAGGGATAAAAGTTGCAACTGTTATACCCTGTATTTTATCAGTAGGTGCTTTTTTTTTCAAAACTCATTTTAATTCATAACAGGAATGCTCCTAATTTAAAATTATTATTTAAATACCCTTTTAATATACTCATTATACCCTATAGTAATTAACGCGCCAAATAAAGAACACATGTGAATACATGTGTTCTTTATTAATTAAATGCTACCACCCACGTGGCAAGTTTAGACGAATTGTTTTGTGATTTTAAATACTTGAATTTAATCTTAACTTATTTTAGAAACGTTTCGCCCATTAACATCATATCTACATTCTTTGCAACACATCTACCTTCTTTTATTGCTTTAACAATAAGTGATTGCCCACTTCTTAGATCCTCCGCAGCATATACTTTGTTTATATTGGTTGCATAATGAGAATCCGTGCTCACATTTCCACGTGCATCAAGCGTAAGTCCTAAATCATGAATGAGGCCCTCATGCTGCGTACCTTTGCACTAATTAGCGCCTCTTCATTTTCAGAGGAATTATTTTTGTTTTGCATTGTTAAATATTCCACAGCAAAATGTACACCTGTAAGTTCTCTTCCCTCTATATTTAAATTTCTAGAAATCGTAGATCCACCGGTTAAAATTATTGCGTCAAAGTCTGTAAGGAGTGTATCCACTTTTATATCTACCCCTACATTTATTGATGTTCTAAACTTAATGCCCTCTTCCATAAGTAAATTTATTCTTCTATCTATGATTTTTTTTCTAATTTAAAATCTGGTATTCCATACCGTAGTAGTGCAAATTTCATCCTTTATACCCTCATCTTCATCAATTGTTCCTTTTTTTGTATCTACGAAAAACAAAAAAAACCATATTAATGCCAACTTAGACAAAAATATGATTCTTTTGGTTGTACGACTTGCAATTATCTTTAATTTACTTTTCAATTAATATAGTTCTGCACCTCGTTGTAACACAGCAAGACCCGTACGAACAATTTCCTTAACTCCATATGGTTTCATAAGTTCAATAAACGCAGATACCTTTTCTTCATCCCCGGTTATTTCAATAATCATACTCTTTGCATCCATATCTATAATATTACATCTAAATATATTTACCATTTCAGTAACCTGTGATCTCTTGCTTTGATCTGCAGTTATTTTTATGAGAGCAAGTTCCCTAGAAACAGATTTTTCATGATTTAGCTCTAATATTTTTATTACATCAATAAGCTTATTTAGTTGTTTTACAATTTGTTCAGTGATTTGTGCGTCACCTCGAAGGACAATAGTCATACGTGAGATACTCGATTCCTCCGTAATACTAACAGTTAAGCTATCAATATTATAGCCTCTACGGGTGAACAAACCTGATACTTTACTTAAAACCCCTGGCTGATTTTCAACAAGTACAGATAAAATGTATTTACCCATAATTTCCACTCCCTTTTATAAGGTACTTTCTTCTGCATCTACAATACACTCTATCAAAAAAGCTTTATCGCTGACCATAGCCTGTTCAATGGCTCCTTTTAATTCTTCGTTAGTGTTAACTCGTTTTCCACTTAATCCATAAGCTTCTACTATTTTTACAAAATCAGGATTTTCACTTAAACTAACCCCGTAACTATTTTTATAGACTTGATTTTGGTACTCGCGAACCATTCCAAGGTTTGAATTGTTAAATAATAATAGTATTATATTCAAATGATTTTGGGTTATTGTTCCAAGTTCAAACATGCTCATTTGAAAACTTCCATCCCCCATTATTGCAATAACTCTTCTATCTTGAAAAGCTAATTTACAACCAACAGAGGCCGGAATTGAATATCCCATTGTTCCTAGTCCTCCACTAGTTAAAAATCTCCGCTCACCTACCATATCAAGATAATGAGAAGTCCATATTTGATTTTGTCCTACATCTGCCGTAATAATAGCATCTTCTTCTATCATCGCTGAAAGTAGCTCCAAAGCGTATTTAGGATTTACTTTTTCTCTTGTTTGTCTATTCTTAGAATATTTTACTTTCCACCCGGTAATCTCATGTAGCCACATCTTCGTATCAATTTCTGTTATTCCTTCCGTAAATTGTTGTAATATTTTTTTGCAATCTCCAACTACCGGAATGTGAGCACTAAGATTTTTACCTATTTCTGCTGGATCAATATCAATGTGAATAATATCTGCAACTTTAGCAAAACTCTTAGACCCTCCAGTTGCTCTATCTGCAACTCTCGTTCCTACAAGAATCAAAACATCTGCCTCACCTATCGCATTATTCGCATATTTATAACCATGAGACCCAATTAATCCTATATTATAGGGGTATTTAGATGATATTCCATCCTTACCCATTAATGTATGAACCATCGGAATCTTAGATTTTTCTACGAATTCTATTAACTCATTTTCAGCATTTGCAGCCATGACGCCACCACCTACACAAATAAGAGGTTTTTTGCTATTCTTTATTTTTTCTAATGCTTTTTTTATTTGTCCCTTATGCCCATTTACAGTAGGCTTATATCCTCTTATGTTTACTTCTTCTGGATATTCAAATTCCATTTCTGTGTTTTGAATATCCAGTGGAATATCTACAATGACTGGACCGGGTCTTCCGGTTGTTGCTATATAAAAGGCCTCTTTCATAATTCGCGGGATGTCTTTTGCATCTTTAACAAGATAACTATGCTTTGCGAAAGAGTCTGTTGCTCCAATGATATCCGCTTCTTGAAATACATCTTTTCCTATTAATTCAGTCGGAACTTGACCAGTAATTGCTATCATAGGAATAGAGTCCATATACGCAGTGGCAATTCCAGTTATAAGATTAATAGCTCCAGGTCCGGAAGTTGCTATACATATTCCTATAGATCTTGTTGCTCTAGCATATCCAGAGGCACTATGTCCTGCTGCCTGTTCGTGTCTAACCAGTATATGTTCTATATATGAATCCCTTAATGCTTCATATAAAGGCGCAACCGGAACCCCTGGATAACCAAAAACCATTTTTACATTTTCTTTTTCTAAGCATTTAATTATCGCTTTAGCAGCTTTCATTTTGTGCCCCCTTAATTTATATGTGATTTGCTATATAATCCCCCATTTTTTCTGTTCCAGTGCATTTCATTCCAGGTTGCATAATATCAATAGTACGATAGCCCCTATCTAAAGTTTCATAAACAGAAGCTTCAATTGCTTTTGCAATTTCCTCCATTTTAAAGCTATAGCGAAACATCATGGAAGCACTCATTATAGCTCCTATCGGATTGGCTTTATCGAGGCCTGCAATATCTGGTGCAGAACCATGAATGGGTTCGTATAATCCAACTGATGAATTACCAAGACATGCAGATGGTAACATGCCTAAAGCTCCAGTAAGCATGGAAGCCTCATCACTTAAAATATCACCAAACATATTTTCTGTAACAATCACATCAAATTGATGAGGGTCACGAATAAGCTGCATTGCTGCATTGTCTACATACATGTAATTTAATTCTATATCCCTATAATCATCAGAAATCCCCTTAACTACTTCTCTCCAAAGTCTAGAGCTTTCAAGCACATTAGCTTTGTCTACTAAAGTTAGCTTTTTATTTCTTCCCCTTGCGATTTCAAAAGCCATTTTTGTAATTCTTTCTATCTCATAGGTAGAATACTCAATTACATCCCACGCCTTTTGTCCATTTTCTATATCAACTCGTTTTTTTTCTCCAAAATAGGCCCCACCAATTAATTCTCTGACCATCATAATATTTAAATTATCACCTAATATTTCTTCCTTTAAATTAGAAGCAGATTTTAGTTGAGGGAAAAGAATGGCTGGTCTCAAATTTGCAAATACGCCCAGTTCTTTTCTTAATCCTAAAAGCCCTGTTTCTGGTCTTAATTTCCCAGGTAGTTCATCCCATTTAGGTCCTCCCACAGCGCCAAGGAGCACCCCACTGCTTGCTTTGCAAATATCAATAGTATCCTTAGGTAATGGGGTTCCCCTTGCATCTATAGCCGCTCCACCCAATAATGCTTCTTTTATTTCAATGGGGCACTTATATTTAATAGAAACTGCCTCAAGAACTTTAACTGCTTGTTTAATAACTTCTGATCCAATTCCATCTCCAGGTAATGTAACTATATTTAACATTTATTCGCCTCTTTTACAATGTAATTTATCAAACCTTCTTCACTTATAATTTGCATCATAAATTCTGGGAAAGGCTCAGCAGTATAACTTTTATTTTTTGAAATGTTTTTTATTATTCCACTACTAAAATTCACTTGAATTTCATTTCCTTCATCTATATCCTTCGCCGCCTCTTCACATTCCATAATAGGAAGTCCGATATTTATAGCGTTCCTATAGAAGATCCTCGCAAAATTTTCAGCTATAATACAAGAGATACCAGAAGCTTTAATTGCTAGTGGCGCATGTTCTCTAGATGAACCACATCCAAAATTCTTTCCCGCTACAATGATGTCCCCTTTATGAACCTTTTGCCTAAAACTTGCATCTATATCCTCCATACAATGAAGAGCTAACTCTTTTGGATCACTGCTACTTAAGTATCTTGCTGGTATGATAACATCTGTATCCACGTTTTTTCCATATTTTATCGCATTTCCCTTTACCATTTTGCTACCTCCTCAGGTGAAGAAATTTTCCCAGTAATTGCAGAAGCCGCGGCAACTGATGGACTCGAAAGATATACTTCACTTTCAGGATGTCCCATTCGTCCTACAAAGTTTCGATTGGTAGTTGCTATGGCCCGTTCGCCCTTTGCAAGAATCCCCATATGCCCTCCAAGACAAGGTCCACAGGTTGGTGTACTTACAACGCACCCAGCTTCGATAAATATTTCTAGAAGCCCTTCTTTCATAGCTTGTAGATATATTCTTTGAGTTGCAGGTATAATAATAGCTCTTATTCTTTGATGAACTTTTTGATCCTTTAATACCTTAGCAGCCATTCTTAAATCTTCAATCCTTCCATTAGTACAAGACCCAATTACTACCTGATCTATTAAAATTTTTGAAACTTCATTAATGGTTTTTGTATTTTCTGGAAGATGTGGAAATGCCACTGTTGGGCGAATGCTGCACAAATCTATTTCAATAGTTTTTATATAGTTTGCATCCTCATCTGCCTTATAAATGATATACTCCCTTTTCGAGTGACTTTTTACATACTCTATTGTTTTTTTATCTACTGGGAAAATCCCATTTTTAGCACCAGCTTCTATTACCATATTGGCCATAGTAAAACGATCATCCATAGAAAGTGCGGATATTCCTTCTCCAACAAACTCCATTGAATTATAGAGAGCACCATCTACCCCTATTTTGCCTATTATGTGTAAGATAACATCTTTTCCACAAACCCAAGGAGATAACTTACCCTTTAATACAAATTTTATTGCTTCAGGAACCTTAAACCAAGCTTCTCCTGTGGCCATTCCAGCTGCCATATCTGTACTTCCAATTCCTGTAGAAAAGGCGCCGAGGGCTCCATAAGTACAAGTATGTGAATCTGCTCCTATAACTACATCTCCGCAAACTACCAGTCCTTTTTCAGGAATTAAAGCATGTTCAATTCCCATTTGGCCTATCTCAAAATAATTCTCTATTTCCATTTCTCTTGCAAATTCGCGAGTGCATTTACACTGCTCTGCGGATTTTATATCTTTATTTGGCGTAAAGTGATCTGGTACAATGGCAATTTTTTTCTTATCAAAAACTGCATTCACACCTATTTTTTTAAATTCATTAATAGCTACAGGTGTAGTAATATCATTTCCAAGGACCAAGTCTAATTTCACTTTGATAAGTTGCCCAGGCTTTACAGTCTCTAATCCAGCATGGACTGAAAGTATTTTCTGTGTCATCGTCATACCCATTTACAATTCCCCCTTCTGCCATAGTCATATGTCATATCGCATTATTTATTGATTTATAGCGCTACTATCATAATCTTCTAAAGATACTTTATAATAGGATTTATTTATAGCATTAACAAAAGCTTTTGCACTTGCTTCTACAATATCTGTACTTATTCCATTTCCTACATGTATATTGCCATCTTTTTCAATTTTCACTATTACTTCTCCTAATGCATCCCGTCCGCCGCCAATGGCTTTTAAATAGTAATCCACAAGAATTATATTTACGCCTATAGCTTTTTCAATTGCATTAAAGGTAGCATCCACAGGACCATATCCGTTAGAGACTTGTTCTACCAATTTATTTTCAAAACGAACTTTTACTGTAGATGTTGAAGCTATTCCATTCCCACTGACAATCCTAAAATACTCAAGTTTAAAATATCCTGGTATTTTAACAGCTTCTTCTCTTACCATTGCTTCAATATCATTATCAGATACTACTTTCTTTTTATCCGCCAAAGCTTTAAAACTGAGGAATGCTTCATTAATTTTATCTGAACTTAAATTTAGATAACCAAGATTTTTCAATCTATCTCCAAAAGCATGTCGGCCAGAATGTTTTCCTAGCACGAGTAAACTTTTCTTGAGTCCTACAGATTCAGGTGTCATAATTTCATAAGTTTCTCTATTATTTAATACACCATGCTGATGAATCCCCGATTCATGAGCAAATGCATTTGCTCCTACAATAGCTTTATTAGGCTGAACTTGAATCCCTGTCATATGACTGACTAAGCTACTAGTACGAGTAATTTCTTCTGAAATAACATTTGTCTCAAACTTAAAATAATCGCTGCGAGTTTTTAAAGCCATAACCAATTCTTCCAGGGAAGCATTTCCCGCTCTCTCACCCAAACCATTCATAGCACACTCTATTTGCATGGCACCATTCTCCATTGCTGCGAGTGAATTAGCCACTGCAAGTCCCAAATCATTATGACAATGTACACTTATAATTGCCTTATCTATATTGGGTACATTTTTTTTGATCCCAGCAATCAATTCCCCGTATTCTAAAGGAGTAGTATACCCTACTGTATCCGGTATGTTCACTACATCTGCACCGGCATCAATGACAGCCTCTAGTATTTCGTATAGAAATTTCTCCTCTGTTCTTGTTCCGTCTTCAGGAGAAAATTCAACACTAGGACATAAAGACTTTGCATATCTAACCATCTCAACCGCTTTACTTAATACTTCTTCTCTGGTCATCTTTAACTTAAATTCCATATGAATATCAGAGGTAGCAAGAAAAGTATGGATTCTAGGAGTCTTAGAATATTTTATAGCCGCCCAAGCTCTCTCTATATCCTTTTTAGTGGCTCTTGCTAAGGCCGTAATTATTGGGCCCTTTATTTGTTTTGCAATGGTTTTAACTCCTTCAAAATCGCCATCCGAAGCAATTGGAAAGCCAGCCTCAATTACATCTACTCCTAGTTTCTGTAATGATCTTGCAATCTCTAGTTTTTCTTCTACATTTAGGCTGACTCCTGGAGTTTGTTCTCCATCACGTAATGTAGTATCAAAGATAAATATTTTTTTCACTGCTTGGTCATTTTCCCCCATATTAACCCCTCCTATCTATTACACAACATAAAACTACTTTGGACGAATTTTGTTATTTACTTTTGATCCAAGACATCATTTTTCTAAGGTCTTTTCCAACCACTTCAATTTTTTGTTCTGATTCCATTCTTCTTACTGCATTAAAATAAGGTTTGTTTACTTGATTTTCAAGCATCCAGTTTTTAGCAAAAGTACCATTCTGAATTTCTGTTAATACTTTTTTCATCTCTTTTTTTGTATCATCTGTAACAATTCTATCTCCAACTACATAATCTCCATATTCTGCAGTATCACTAATTGAGTACCTCATATAGCCAAGGCCTCCCTGATTAATAAGATCTACAATAAGTTTTAATTCATGACAACATTCAAAATAAGCTATTTCAGGCTGATATCCCGCTTCGACTAATGTATTAAATCCAGCTTTTATTAAAGCTGATACACCTCCACAAAGTACTGCTTGTTCTCCAAAAAGATCTGTTTCTGTTTCTTCTCTAAAAGAAGTTTCGAGTATCCCAGCTCTTCCACCGCCTAGGCCTTTTGCATAAGCTAATGCATAGTCTTTAGCTTTTCCTGTAAAATCTTGTTGTACTGCAATTAAACAAGGAACGCCTTTACCTTCCTCAAATTGACTTCTTACAGTATGTCCTGGTCCCTTTGGTGCAATCATAAATATATCTACATCTGCTGGTGGCTTAATTTGTCTAAAATGTATACTAAACCCATGGGCAAAAATCAGTGCTTTACCACTTGTTAAATTTGGTTCTATGCTTTCTTTGTATATATCTCCCTGTTTTTCATCTGGAACAAGCATCATTATAAAATCTGCTGCTTTAGCTGCGTCATATGCTTCCATTACGCACAGTCCTGCTTCCTCAGCTATATTCCAGGATTTACTTCCTCTGTACAAACCTACACACACATCCACACCACTATCTTTTAAATTTAGTGCATGTGCATGACCCTGACTACCATACCCAATAATAGCTACTTTTTTTCCACCTAATAATTCTAAATTTGCGTCTTTATCATAATACATTTTTGACATTTTAATTCCCCCAGTTTTCTATTTTCTATTTTAAATAATTATAAAAGTTGTAGTAATCCTTCTACAGAATCTTTTATATCATCAAATAACATTTTTACTAAAAATTACAATGTATTTACTGCCATATAATTATACTGACTAGAATTTTGAATATAAAAAATAGACCCTCTGCCCATTGGGGCGAAAAGTCTATCGCGGTACCACCCATATTTATATCTTAATTTTTTAACGATATATACTGAATATACACCGGCACAGCTTACGACACATAATGTTTTCAGCTTACAACTCAAGGGTGAGATTCAACATCTAATATTTATGGGTTCACACCACTCCCCACTCTCTGCAAAATATTAAAGACGTTTACTAGTCCTATCATAGTTTTTAAAACTATTAAATTAATTGAAGTTTGATTTATTTCTTGTTGAATGTTTCAAACATATTAAAATAAAAGATAGATTTTTCGCTTTTCCAGCGAAAATCCATCGCTTTACGCTCCGTTTGTATATCTTTATTTATAATGGCGTATAACAAAACATGCTCTAAAGGCTAATTTGACCTATATAAGCCCAATATCATTTCATTTCAAAACTGAGTGTTGAATTTTAGCATTAGATATTTATAGTTTTCTACTGCTAACTGCTTCTTATAGCATATGCAATTTTATTCATTTTGTGCATCATTTTTTCAAATTTTCAAATTATTTTAATGTTGTAGCCAAGTATACTTTATGAACCTTAATTTGTCAACAACTAATGCTAGAATATTTAATTTACTGCCAATCTTCCGTTGAACGTCCCGCCCCAAAAAAATTCACGTTATAATTTGAATCGTAATATTCATATTGACTTTTTACCTCTTCCCCAAAGTTATCTTTTGTTTCTACCTCTTCATTATTGTCCATTTTTTCATTTATATTTAACATATTAATAGCCTCCTTTTTATTCTAAAACTAAATCTTCAATCGATTTGCCTGGTGGTACAATTGGATATACCCCTTCATCTTTATCTATTACGCAATCTATAAGCATAGGCTTTGTTCCTGACTTTACGATTTCAAGTGTACTTTTTAATTCCTCCATACTTGTGACCCTACATCCTTCAATTCCATAGGCCTGCGCAAGCTTTACATAGTTTACTTCATCTCCAATATCTGTTTGCGAATATCTTGCGTTGCAAAACATTTTCTGCCACTGCCTTACAAGACCTAGTGCTTGATTGTTCATAATTACAGTAACTATGGGAAGCTTATACTTTGAAATGGTTTGAAGCTCATTACAACCCATTCTAAAACTACCATCTCCAGTTATAAGTAGCACCCTTTTGTCTAAATTGCCCATTTGGCTCCCAATTGCGGCACCCATACCAAATCCCATTGTTCCAAGGCCTCCTGAGGTTATAAATGTCCTAGGCTCTTTAAATTTCCATTGTTGTGCAGTCCACATCTGATGTTGACCTACATCTGTTGTAACAACTATATCTTCCTCAAGAGCTTCATTTAAACACTTAAGTATACTGTCATGATGAAATCCATCAGATCGTTTACACAAATTTTTCCAGCTTGCTATTTCATTGTGCCAAGATTTTCTATCCTTTTGTTCCATATAAGAAAGTAAAGTTTCCAAAATTGTATTCACATCTCCAATTAAAGATAAATCCACTACCTTATTTTTATCTATCTCCGTTTCATCAATATCAATATGAATAATCTTTGCTTTTGGTGCGAAAGCATCTGCTTTACCAATTACTCTATCACTAAAACGTGCACCAATTGCTATAATTAAGTCACTATTTGTAATTGCTAAATTTGTTTCTCTAAACCCATGCATCCCAACCATTCCTAGTGATAATATATGATCTCTCGGAATAGTACCAAGTCCCATAAGTGTATTGGAAACAGGAATGTCCCCCATTTCTGCAAATTTACACAATTTCAATGAAGCATTTCCTGTTTTTATCCCGCCACCAGCATAAATCATTGGTTTTTTCGCAGACTGAATCATTTCAGCTGCTTTTAATATTTTTTTCATATCTATTGGAGGCTTAAGGTCTAGTTTTATATGATTACCTTCCACCTTTTCATATTCAGCAAAACTTAGGAAAACATCCTTAGGAATGTCTATAAGCACTGGTCCTGGCCTTCCACCTTCTGCTATTTTAAAAGCTTCTCTTATCGTGGCTGCTAAATTCTTTTCATCCTTTACAATAAAACTATGCTTTGTTATAGATAAGGTAATCCCCATTATATCTATTTCCTGAAAAGAATCCTTGCCAAGCAAACTCCGTGGAACTTGCCCTGTAAACACAACCATAGGAATGGAATCCATGTAAGCGGTAGCAATTCCCGTAATGGTATTTGTCGCCCCTGGACCAGAAGTCACAATACAAACCCCAACCTTTCCCGTAGCTCTTGCATAACCATCCGAGGCATGTACTGCCGCCTGTTCATGAGCCGTTCTAATATGCGTAAAATAATTCATTTCATCATAAAGTGCGTCATATAGCGGAATCACAGACCCACCAGGATACCCAAAAATAACATTCGCATCTTGCTCTTTTAAACATTCAAGTAAAATTCGAGCTCCACTAAGTAACATTTTCTCACCTTCTTTTCAATACGCATTGTTTTATTTTTTGATCCAAGACATCATGCTTCTTAACTCTTTACCTACACCCACTAGTGGATGTTCTAGTTCTCTTCTTTTTATTGCGCTAAAGTTAGGCCTGTTGATTTGATTTTCCACTAACCAATCCCTTGCAAATTCTCCATTTTGTATTTCTTCAAGTACCTTCGCCATTTCTTTTCTGGTATCTTCATTTATAATCCTTTTACCCACCATGTAATCCCCATATTCAGCAGTATCACTAACACTATATCTCATATTTTCAAAACCGCCTTCATACAATAAATCCACAATAAGCTTTAGTTCATGGAGACACTCAAAATAAGCAATTTCTTTCTGGTACCCAGCATTTGTAAGTGTATCAAATCCCGCTTTAATAAGTTCTGTAACTCCACCACACAAAACTGCTTGTTCTCCAAACAAATCTGTTTCTGTTTCCTCCTTAAATGTAGTTTCCAGTACGCCCGCCTTTGTTGCTCCAATTCCTTTTGCATAAGCAAGTGCAAATTCTTTTGCTTTCCCACTATAATCTTGATAAACTGCAATCAGTGCTGGAACACCTTTTCCTTCTTGATACACCCTTCTTACTAAATGTCCCGGGCCTTTTGGTGCTACCATAAATACATCTACATTCTCTGGAGGTGTAATCTGATTAAAGTGAATATTAAACCCATGTGCAAAAACCAATGCATCTCCACCTTTTAAATAAGGCTGAATGCTCTCCTTATAAATTTTACTTTGTAATTCATCCGGAGCAAGAATCATTATTACATCGCTACACTTAGTTGCCGTGCAAACTTCCAAAACTTCAAGGCCAGCCTCCGTTGCCCTGTCCCATGACTTGCTGCCATTATATAACCCAACAACTACATCTACCCCACTTTCTTTTAAATTCAATGCATGAGCATGCCCTTGGCTCCCATAACCTATAACTGCAACCTTTTTACCTTTTAATAAATCTAAATTTGCTTCACCATCGTAATACATTTTAGTCATTTAAATTCCCCCCCCTTATTTTTGGATAAATAAAAAATCCTCCATCCCTATAAACATAGTTCTAACTATGTTTATAGGGACGAAAGATTCGTGATACCACCCTAGTTCGTGATTTATTAAAATAAATCACCTCATTATTTCTGGTCGAAATAAAATTAAAAACTTTAAAATAAATTTATTTAACCATAGCCCTATATCGGGGGCACCCGTCTTCGTTTACTTAATGCCAAACTGGCATCTTGTGATTGATATTTGTTTTGCAACTTATCATCACAATAATTTCAAGTTCTACTCAGCAGCTCAAGAGTGATCATTACATACCCGCCTCACACCAACTCTCATCAAACGTTGGATTTCTGTAGTTTAATCGCGATACTTTTCTCTCCGTCATAGCTTTATTTATTCTGTTGTTTTTTAGTATATACACAATAAATGATTTTGTCAACATAATTATTTCATTTATTTAAATTTTCTGTTTTCACTAATCAATTGATGATTTATTATTTTATTGACATTGTAAATGTTTAATGCTAAAATCTTCATTAAAATCAAATATATTATTATTGCGAAGACGGAGAACGCTATTTTATAACCTTCAGTTACAGAGAGTCGATGTTTGATGAAAATCGATACTGGATGTAAAATACAAATCACTCCCGAGCTGCTTATCTGAATATTTTAAGATAAGCCGGTGAGCCCCGATAAACGGCTTAGGTTTGTGAGAACCGAAAAGAGAGGTATCTTTTTTAAGATACAACAAAGGTGGTACCGCGATTTACAATCGTCCTTGAATTTATATTCAAGGGCGGTTTTTTTTTTACAAAATACAATCCCAAAATGGAGGTTTACTATGTTAAACGCAGCAAAAAATCCGTCAATAAATCAAGAATTAGAATTTCATCTCTCCGAAATTAAAAAAGCACAGACAAATTTAAAAGGTGTATCTAAAAAAACAGCCCTAATATATAGTGATGTTTTTAGTAATGAATCACAAAATTCAGTTTATATAAAGCCTGAAAATTTGCAAATTACGGGTGCATTTAAAATTCGCGGAGCTTACAATAAGCTTTGCAGCTTAACGCACTCCGAAAAAGAAAGAGGCGTAATAGCTTCTTCTGCTGGAAATCATGCCCAAGGCGTTGCGTATTCAGCACAAAAGCTAGGTGTTCATTCCACCATTGTAATGCCTAAAACCACTCCTCTTATTAAAGTCGAGGCTACAAAAAACTATGGAGCAAATGTGATTTTATTTGGTGATTGTTACGATGAAGCTTTTACAGAAGCAAAAAGATTACAAAAGGAGAATAATTATGTTTTTATACACCCGTTTGATGATTTAGACGTAATGCATGGGCAGGGAACTATCGCCTGTGAAATTCTTGAGGAAATAGATGATATAGATTGTATTCTAGTACCTATTGGCGGCGGCGGTTTAATTGCAGGAATTGCCCTTGCAGCGAAAGCCTTAAACCCTAACATAAAAATAATAGGTGTGGAACCAGAAGGCGCAAAGGCCATGAAGGAATCAATGGACAATAATGGAATAGTAAACCTTTCAACAGTTCGAACTATAGCAGATGGCGTAGCCGTAAAAAAACCCGGCGCCCTAACCTTTGAGATTATAAGAAACTATGTAGACGAAATTGTAACAGTTTCGGACTTTGATATAATGGAATCTTTTCTTCTTCTTTTGGAAAAGCATAAGCTTATTTCAGAGGCTTCAGGGGCATTATCCTTTGCCGGACTTAAAAAAATACAAGAAAAGGGTAAAAAAATTGCATGTGTTTTAAGTGGTGGGAATATTGATGTTGTAACGATAGCCTCTATGATAGATAGAGGCCTGGTTTCAAGAGGAAGATTATTCTGCTTTAGCTTAGAAATGCCAGATATTCCTGGTGAGCTTGTCAAAGTCTCAACAATCCTTGCAAAGGTAAATGCTAACGTAGTAAAGCTCGACCATAACCAATTTAAAACCAATGATCGTTTTATGCAAGTTCAACTTGAAATTACCACAGAAACAAATGGGCACAATCATGTAGCTAAAATTATTAATGAATTAAACAAAGGGGGCTATAAGGTTAATAAAATATATTAATATTATATGGACTCCATTTAGCCCACTAATATACACAAATATCACAAGGATCATTATGTGAAGACCTTAGCGCTTCACCCAATGTTTGAGTTAATACGGCCTTACTCCTTGCTAAGGTTCTACATTCATTATCATAATGATATGATTTGCCTTAAGGAGTATGAAATATAATTTTACTATTACTTGATAGTGTAGGTGGTATCATTGGCGGTGTGTAACTAGTATCGCCATCTCCGCTATTGTTATATTCATCAGCATAATTATAACTGCCCGGCTTAGTACTAAATGTTATGTTTTCTCCATACATAAAAATTATTCAAATCTTTATAACTACTGCTATTTGGCCCTAAAATTGTAGCAGTAGCCTGTCCTACTTTAAAGGTTTCCCCCATCTTAGGCACGTTAGCTATCATTCCATTACTTTTAATTGCAGTTACTACATCTTCAAAAGTCAAAGTACTAGATATAGCTTTCGGCATATAAACTTTTCCTATTTCAAATGAATCAATAATATGATCTAACCCGCCTATATGATCTTCGTGGGGATGAGTACCAATAACATAGTCAAGTTTAGTAATATCTTGTTTTGATATATAATTTTTAACAAGCTCAGCGTCTAGGTTGTTACCAGCATCTATAATCATTGAACTACTTCCCTGCTGAATTAAAATAGAATCTGCTTGTCCCACATCGATGAAATGAATTTTGAGTTGACCAATTACTGAATCAGTTTCAATATCCTTTACCTCTTTTGCTGCAAATATTTCAACTTTTTGTTCTGTGGCCTTTGCTTGCTGTTTCTGAATTAAGGTATTGGACATAGCTACGCCTGCAATAATTAGTACAAAAACCATAAGGATTATACCTATAATTTTATTATAGTTTGAATTCAACTTGATTCCCCCACTATTATATTTTCTAACGTCCTAACGCTTCCATAATAATTAAAGCTGTGTCCTCTATAGCTCTTTTAGTAATATCAATTTTTAAGCACCTTGTTTTTTTCATTATTTTTTCTGCATAATCTAACTCATCCAATATTCTTTCATCATTAGCATATTGAAAACTAGAATTAAGTCCATTAAATTTATCCATTCTATGTTGTCTTATTTCAATAAGCACATAGGGATTTATATTTAGCCCTATAATCTTCTTGCTTGGAATACTATATAGTTCTTCTGGAACAGGGACTTCTGGCATTAAAGGTATATTTATTGCTTTTATGCCTTTGTTAGCTAGATACATGCATAGAGGCGTTTTTGAAGTTCTTGAAACGCCAATAAGCACTACATCTGCATGCTTTAAACCGTTATAATCCCTACTATCATCATACTGTATAGCAAACTCCATAGCTTCAATTCTTTTATAATATTCCTCATCCATATTCCATATTGCTCCGGGAATATATTCTGGCTGCTTATCTAGTAGCTTGGCCGCAAGTCCTATTGCTGGTCCTAAAATATTTGATACAATTATTCCTTTTTCTGCGCATCTTTGAACTAGAAATTCTTTTACATCTAACATAATTATAGTTGAAACAATCATTGCTTTTGAATTAGTATCTATTTTGATAATTAAATCATTAACATCCTCAGCTGTTTTAATATATGGTATTTTTTTAACTATTGTACTACCCGGAAACTGACTTGCAACTGATTTAGCTACAAGTTCTGCTGTTTCACCAATTGAATCTGATACTGCATATATTGTTAACACTTTTGTACATCATCTACTTTCTTTTGTTTTTTTATTTTTTTGTTTTTTTCTGTATACTTTTGTAATATTATTATACCATATAAAAATCGTATAACTCATTAGAATTTTCTTATTGTATGGATTAGTTAAATATAATTTACCCATAAAAAACAATATAAATACAATATATTCTCTAAAAATATGATATAATATATCCTTAATGAACTATATATACGTGTACATAGAAAGCACAGTTATATGAATAATTGTTGGGAGTGACAAATTAATGAAAAATACAATATTAACACCAAATGGATTGAAAAAATTAGAAGATGAACTAGAACTGCTCACAGGCGAGAAAAGAAGAGAGATAACATCAGCAATTAAAGAAGCAAAGTCACATGGTGACTTAAGTGAGAATGCAGAATATGATGCAGCCAAAGATGACGAGGCCACAAATAATGATAGAGTAATTAAAATCCAAGAATTACTTCGAAACTCTACAGTAGTAGATGACTACAGTGATGATAATCATTTAGGTCTTGGTGGTCAGGCCGATATTAAATTCCTTGATACCAATGATACTGAAAAAGTATGCCTAGTGTCTACTGTTGAGACTAACCCAGATTTAATGAATATAAGTATTGAATCTCCTCTTGGAATGGCAATATATGAAAAGGCTCTTGGAGAAAAGTGCACTGTTACATCTCCGCAGGGTAATTATGACGTACTTATAGAAAAAATTTACTAATTATAATAAAAGGGATAGTGATTATACATCATTATCCCTTTTTTCTATGCAAGTAATTGATTTACAAGAGGACTTACCTTCTTGCTTTCGTACTTTCCCTTTAACTTAGGCATCGCAGCCTTCATAACTTTACCCATATCTTTACTACCATTAAAACCATTTTCCTTAATAACTTCAAGGATAATTGCTTTTGCTTCATCATCAGTAAATTGTTTTGGCATATAAGCACTGAGCATTTCTATAGCAATTTCTGCTTCAGCTATGCTATCTTCTTTATTAGCCTGTTTCGCATAACCAAGAGTTTCATTTAACTGCTTAATTGTTTTTTCAATTATACTTATTAACTCATCTTCTGCAAGATCTCTCTTTAAATCCATTTCCTTATTTTTAACATCCGCCATTAAAGTTCTCATTGCAGTTAGTCTTATTTTATCTTTACTCTTCATGTATTTAATTACATCATCTTTTAGTGTTTGTTTTAACATATGAATCACCTCCTTGTCAATTTTATCACCTTATGGGAAACATAACAAGTGTGACTTGTCTCATTTTCACCAAACTAATGCTCAACCACCTTATAATAATGATTATTGCAAATCACTAAGCAATAATTGAAAGTTACTTTCGTTGTATATATATTTTATTTGTTTGAAACTAATTGGTTTATTTTTCAGTCTAATACACGAAAATGAATATAGGACACTTATTTAGTGCTTATGGGTTGTCCGTTTTGGCACTTGTAACGTGGGTAGCACCTACAATGACCACCGCTTTAAATAGATCTCCATCAATTTCAATACTAAGACTCCCACCTTGAAGCTCTAGGATGCCCTTAGCAATTGCAAGTCCGAGCCCTGAACCTTCGGTATTTCTGGACTCGTCTCCCCTTTTAAATCTTTCAAATATCTCACTATTATCAAAATCCATCTCATACGCGGAGATATTTTTCATAGTTATAATTATATTATTATTCTCCTCAATTAAATCAATATATACTCTAGTTTTAGGTAGCGAGTATTTTAATATATTATTTATGAGATTTTCAAATACTCTCCAAGTCTTTTTCCCATCTAAATTAGCATAAACCTTTTCTTCAGGTATCTTCACCTTAAATATTAATGAAGAGCTATTAATTTTCTCATGAAGCTCAGCTAATGACTGCTGAAGTAGTGCAGTTACATCTACTTTTTCTAAATTAAGTTCTACCGCACCGCTGGCCATTTTAGACGCTTCAAATAAGTCATCTATAAGCATTTTTAATCTCTGAGATTTTCTATCTAATACCTCTATATACCCTTTTGCCTGTTCATTTGTTAAATCTTCTTTTTTTAGTAAATCAACATAATTTATAATGGAAGTAAGTGGAGTTTTTAAATCATGAGAAACATTAGTTATAAGCTCAGACTTAAGCCTTTCACTTTTTATCTCATTTTCCAAGGATTTTTTAAACCCAGCCTTCATATTGTTTATGTTATGGGCTAGTTTAAAAAGGTTACCTCGCCCTTTTTCTTTTATAGTATAATTAAGATTTCCTGAAACTATTTCTTCCGTTCCTTTTAAAATGTTTTTGAAAAATCTTATTTTATTAATGTAATAAATCATTATAAATAATAGATAGCAAAGGAAATATACTATTGGTACTATTATAATCATTGAGCTCATCATAAATGCGAAAACTGCAGCTGGCACTGCTGCCGCAGCTAACAAAGTAAGTATAATAATACCTTTTTTAGATAATTTATTAAAGATACATGTTTTTACTTGCTTTCTAAACTCTTCTCTATTTTTATATAAATTATATGCCAGCATACAATTTATATAAAAGTAAAACATATAAATTGCCATAATAGTAAGTATGTAAATATGCTCGTAATTATATGGTTTATAGAAAAACATCACTTTTCTTATATAAACATTCATTATGAGTGAGTAGATTACAAATATAAATATCCTCAAATCTAAGGGTACTACATTGTACCACTTTGTTAATTTTTGAATAAGCGGCATTTCATCATTCTTTTTCTTTGATATATAAATTAGCATTAGAAGTCCTATAATAAACGATACAAAGCCTATTATTGCCTCTTTAATAATTCTCTGTCTTACAGAATTATAATAATTATATTCGGTATATATAAAGCTACTTTTTTCTATGTCCTTTGGGATAATAAAATATGCCTTTCCACTATTACCTAACCAATTATTTTTTATACTGTACAAAGCATTATTTTTTATATATAAATTTATATCTGAAACGTTTACTAAGTTTGTATCTATAATTTCACCACTTGTTATGTAGTATTTTATTAAACCTTTCTCCTTTACAGCAGTTTTAATAGCCTCATAATCTTTAGTTTTATATGCAGCTATTTCCTTTTGCATATCCTCTAGTGTTTTTGTATTTTCCTTTTCAAATTCAGCAAGCTCCTTGTCTTGCGCCTCTGTTATCCTACTAACCTTCTCCTTGTTACCCTCTTGCTTCGCTGAAAGTATGTCACTGCTATACTTATTTTTTATTTCATTTTCTTCGTTTGTAGTATTAGAATCGTATTCTGCTTTAGATGAGATTAACTCCTCTTTTGTAACCTTATCATCATCTGATTTACTAGAATAATCTTTATATACTCCATTAAGTGCTTGTATATTATTAAAATATGAAACTAAATCAGTTTTAAATTCTGCGCTAGTAAAATATGGCTCTGTTCTTAAATAATTTTTGTTACTCATAACGTCCGCTACTGACAGTCTTGAAAGACCAAACATAATTGCACATATAATAAAAGCCACAATATATACATATTTATTTTTCGATTTTATATCCAATGCCCCACACCACCTTTAAATATTTAGGTTCCTTTGGATTTATTTCCATCTTCTCTCTTATTCTCCTTATATGTACTGACACAGTATTTTCACTATTGCAAAAGGATTCCCCCCAAACTTTTTCATATATGTGTTCAATGGAGAAGACCCTACCCTTGTTTTCCATTAAAAGTTCCATTATCCCATATTCAATGGCTGTGAGACTAATTTCCTTCTCATCCACTGTTACCATTTTCGAGTTTTTATTTAATATAAGTCCTCGTACATTTATCTCATGATCCTTAACTTTGTAATCCCCAAAATTGGTATATCTTCTAAGTGAAGACTTAACTCTAGCTATAAGTTCCATTGGATTAAATGGCTTTGTTATGTAATCGTCTGCTCCTATATTAAGACCTAGTATTTTGTCCGTATCCTCTGATTTAGCTGAAAGCATTATTATTGGGATGTTTTTAGTTTCCCTAATTTTAAAAGTGGTTTTTATCCCATCCATCCTCGGCATCATTATATCCATTAATATAAGATGAATTTCTTCTGTTTTTAAAATCTCCAAAGCTTCGATACCATCTATAGCTTGGATTACTCTTATTCCTTCGTTTTTTAGATATATTTCAATGGCTTCCCTTATCTCATATTCATCGTCTACAATTAAAACGTTTTGCATAGTTATGATAATCACCCCTTACTTATATTATACATGTTAATAGGGAAATCACACAATTATCCCTTTTTCATAAAGAATGAAAATGCATCTTTATCAAAACCATTAGATCTAGTTCTAACATTTATATTTCTTATATGATAGACTTCATCATCATAATCTTTTGCTTGATTGTCGCATATATAGGCATAATCGTAGTTTCCTTCTTTTACCCATTTCATAAATACATAGACATGAGTTGGAAAACCATTTGTTTCTCCATTATTATCTGTTGTAAAACATATATCTCCAGGAGCCAAGTTCTCATAATCACTTTGTTTTTTAAATCCATTTTCAGTTAATACAGATATAATCTGTTCTGTATTACATATTTTCTTAGGCACATCAAAATTATTCTGCCTTAAAACCTCAGATATAAAATAAACACAAGTATTGGCCGAACTACCATCATTTAAATCTATGGCCGCACCATAGACCGTTCTCCGATTCCCTTCATTCTGTAAAAAATTATGTACATCTTTTGTTACATAAGAATTACCTGTTTTTATATCTAGTTTGCTAATTACAACTATACTTATTATAACTAGAACAACTAAACTTACAAATCTTTTTTTCATTTAATATCCCCCCTTAAACATTACTAACTACAAATGATTATACAGGGTGCATATTACAAATTACCTATCATAATTATTACAAATTTATTAAGAAATTATTAAGGCTTGTTATTGCTAACCAAAATAATTATTACTTTAATATTTAAAGGGGACATTAATTTTATTAATGTCCCCTTTAAATATCTTATGTTATTTTTTACTAGTAAAAAAACCATTGAAGAAACCTTTTTTTTGATTTTCCTCCTCTTTCTTAAAAACCTCTTTCTGCCTTTTTAAGGTAGCTGCCAAAGTTTCCATAAGTTCAATATCATGCTCCTTTATCACCTCAGGCAAAGCTAGTAAATTTACACTTTTCTCTTGCTCTTGTTTGAATAGAATTTGTGTGTTTTCAAACAATTGATTTATGCCCTTAATTTGTCCATCTTTAGATAGAAGTTGATCATCTTTTACATTCAATTGAGAAATTAAATAAGCAACATTCGTTTTTAATGTTTCTATCATATCGTCTTTTAATAGCTCTATTTCTATTGTAGCAGCAGCTTCATCTTCCCCTTTATCGCTTTGATTATATTTAAGACTCTGTTTTATACTTTCCAGTCCTACATCATCAACGTAAGCTTTTCCATTTTTTCTAATTATCAAAGGTTTAATTTCTTCCAATTTGAATTTTGCATAAACCGTTACTTTACTTGTGTTTAATTTTTTAGATATTTTCGTAGCATCATATAACATCATTAACCACTCCCATTATTTGTAAGTTAATAATATATATTCTACACTAATCTCGAAATCCCTCTTAATTAAAATTAAATAAATTTAATTAATTTCTTGTAAAATTTAATATGAACTTAATTAGTATTCGCAATAAGAAAATCACCATCAAATATATTTTGGAAATAATATACTTTTTATTTGTAACATATTGAATTTATTCAATATAACTGATAGAATGAGAACATTAATTTAAAACATAATAGTTCGGATGATTGTAGCAGGAGAGTATAGATTATCTATACACCGAAGAAGTAAAACTTTCAGGTACCGCATGGAGATGACTGTTACAGGACGAACCCTTGGAGAGACTCTAATCGAGCACCGAAGGAGAAAGTTATTTTTCACTAATTAAATTAGTGAAAATAATGAAACTCTCAGGTAAAAGGACAGGGGATAATATTGATTTCAAGGGTCGAGTATTATCTATTCGGCTTTTTTTGCGTTTAAAAATATAGGGGGTAAAAAAATGAAGGCTGTATTAACTGTAATTGGAAAAGACAAAGTAGGAATTATTGCTCATGTAAGTACGCTATTATTCGAAAAAAATGCTAATATCTTAGATATTAATCAAACTATTATGGATGAATTTTTCACAATGGTAATGCTTGTAGATTTATCTGATATCAATCTTTCTTTAAAAGAATTAAACGAAATATTAAAGAAAAAAGGTAAAGCTTTAAAGGTTTCAATAAAAATGCAGCACGAGAATGTATTTAACTCAATGCATCTTGTATAGGGGGTAGCGCATGAATATTAAACAAATAAGGGAAACAGTAAAAATGTTAGAACATGAGAAGTTAGACATTAGAACAATTACTATGGGTATATCACTACTTGATTGCATTGATTCTGATGGTAGACGGGCAAGGCAGAAAATCTATAATAAAATTACGAGAATTGCAAAAACCTAGTTAAAGTAGGGGAAAATTTAGAACTTGAATACGGAGTGCCTATAATTAACTGCAAAATTAACTGCTGACAGAGATGGTCTTGGCTGTGCAAAGATTGTGGTATTTACCAATGCTGTAGAAGATAATCCTTTTATGGCTGGAGCTTTTCACGGCGTTGGCGAAGCAGAGTGCACTTTAAATGTAGGAATAAGCGGACCAGGCACCGTAAAAATCGCGTTAGAAAAAGTAAAAGGCGCTGACTTTGGAGTGGTGGCTGAAGAAATAAAGAAAACCGCTTTTAAGATAACAAGAAAGGGTCAACTAGTTGGGATTGAAGCTGCTAAGCGTTTAAATGTTCCCTTTGGTATCGTAGATTTATCCTTGGCACCAAAACCTGCAATAGGTGATAGTGTTGCTAGAATCTTAGAAGAAATAGGACTTGAAGTATGCGGTACTCATGGAACCACTGCAGCTCTAGCGCTCTTAAACGATGCCGATAAAAAAGGCGGCGTAATGGCCTCTGGTTCTGTTGGTGGATTATGTGGTGCATTTATACCTGTAAGCGAAGATGAAGGAATGATTGAAGCCGTGGAAAAAGGAGCTTTAAATATTGAGAAACTTGAGGCTATAACTTGTGTATGTTCAGTAGGCCTTGATATGATCGCTATTCCAGGAGACACCCCCGCAGAAACAATTTCCGCAATTATCGCAGATGAATGTGCAATTGGCATGATTAACAATAAAACTACTGCAACCAGACTTATACCTTCACCAGGTAAAAAAGTTGGAGACACTGTACATTTTGGAGGTTTACTTGGACATGCCCCAGTTATGAAGGTAAGCACATTCTCAAGTGTCGACTTTATTAATCGAGGCGGAAGAATTCCAGCACCTATACACAGTTTTAAAAATTAATGATGAAAGTATATAATCCAAATTTAAATATTTAATTATAATCAAAAAAGGGTCCCTTAAAGGGGCCCTATACATACTTTTTCATGTGCTTTAATGCATTTTTTTCAACTCTAGACACCTGTGCTTGAGATATGCCTATTTCATCAGCTACCTCCATTTGAGTTCTTCCATTGAAGAACCTTAAATTTAAGATTAACTTTTCTCTGTCGTTTAATTTCTTCATTCCCTCTTTAATTGATATATTTTCGAGCCAACTATCATCTAAGTTTTTAGTGTCGCTGATTTGATCCATTACATAAATTTCGTCTCCACCATCATGATATATCGGCTGAAATAAAGATACCGGATCTTGGATTGCGGCTAAAGCAAATACCACATCTTCTCTGGGGATTTCTAGCTCTTTTGCTATTTGAGCTACAGTAGGCTCTTTATTGTCCTGATTAACCAACCTATCTCTAACCTGTAAAGCTTTATATGCAGTATCCCTTAATGATCTACTAACTCTTATAGAGTTATTATCTCTTAGGTACCTTCTTATTTCCCCAATAATCATAGGAACTGCATAAGTTGAAAACCTAAGATTCAGACTTAAATCAAAGTTATCAATTGATTTCATTAGTCCAATACAACCTACTTGAAATAGATCATCTACGTTTTCTCCTCGGTTATTAAAGCGTTTTATCACACTTAAAACCAGCCTTAAGTTTCCTTCAATAAATTTCTCTCTACACTCATATTCACCATTTTGTATTCTAAATAGTAACTCTTTCTTTTCTTTTTCTTTTAATACAGGCAATTTTGAAGTATTTACTCCACATATTTCTACTTTATTGAACATCATAAGGTCATCATTCCCTTCAGAGTAATTGCATTTAAATTATGTCCCTATAATTCTGTTTTTATACTAAAGACAACCTTACAATATTAATCTAATTTTAATGTTTAAATATAAAACTAAAATAATGAGACTCTGCAAAATGCAGAGCCTCATTATTTATTGAAAATGAAAAGATTAACTAACTAATTTTATTTTTAAACCTTAACTTATCGGCTACCATAGCTATAAATTCTGAATTAGTTGGTCTGCCTTTTTCATTACGAATAGTATAACCAAAAATTTTATTAATAGTGTCGATTTGTCCCCTACTCCATGCAACATCTATTGCATGTCTCATTGCTCTTTCAACTCTACTAGAAGTAGTGTTGAATTGTTTACCTATTGATGGGTATAATTCTTTTGTAACTGATGATAAAAGTTCAATATCATTTACTACCATATTTATTGCTTCCCTTAAGTACATATAACCCTTTATATGAGCTGGTATTCCAATATCATGAATAATATTAGTTATTTGAACAATCATTTGTACTGGTTGTTCTTTATTTGTTATATTTTCAGAATTATTAATATAATCAAGTGGTTTTTTCACTGCCTCACTATAGATAGTTTTATTTACCATCTGCCTTAGTCTCTTAACAAATATTTCCATATCAAAAGGTTTTAAAACATAATAATCAGCCCCAAGTGATATCGCTCTTCCGCTTATTTTATCATTACTAACGGCTGATAAAACAATTATACGAGGCATTGGGTCTAAATTCATAGCATTTAATCTATCTAAAACTTCCAAACCATC
>NZ_JBNMNU010000054.1:0-25332 GCF_051278035.1 Clostridium sp. | reverse complement strand
CTGTTTGAGTCCCCATAAGCTCTTGATCGTATTTTTTTTCAAGACCTGTAAGTCCATACACTGGATTAATATATCCTATAGCATGAGTAAAAGCCTCCCCGCCCAAATATTTTACCTTTTGAGAGGTTGCACTTATTTTTGTACTTTCAGTTAAAGGCACCATATCTTTATCGTAAATTGTTCCCCTTAATACCTTATTTCTTTCTGCCCATAGTCTATTATTAAAGCTACTTTTTGCTGTTTCTTCACTATTAAACATAAAAAAATAAGATATGTAAGAAATTAAAACAATAAAAAGTATTAAAAATACCAACATTACCTTTTTTATATTAACTACAAAATCATTCATAAGTTTGTCCGTCCTCCGATATCTTTTGAAGTATACCCAGGGAAAAGAAAGTTATTATCATAGAACTTCCACCATAACTAACTAATGGCAGCGTTATACCTGTTAGTGGAATAGCTCCAACTACGCCACCTATTATAACCAATACTTGAGCGGCTATCATTGTACTATACCCCACCGCAAGCAGTCGCGTAAATTTATTTTTACCATAAACAGGAACTCTCATACATCTATAAAACAGTAAAAAATGTACTATGATTATAGCAAACCCAGTAAGAAGCCCCATTTCCTCACAAATAGCTGCAAAAATAAAATCTGTATTAACTACTGGAATCATTGTCGGATATCCTAGGCCGAGCCCTGTACCAAAAAGGCCCCCTTCCGCTATAGAAATTAATGATTGTACCACCTGACGCCCTTGATCATAACCGTATTTAAATGGATTTCCCCAAATCATAAACCTTACCTGTACATGATCAAACATTTTATAACTTATAAATCCGCCTATTATGAAAAGACCTAGACAAACTATTACATATTTTATATTCGAAGTAGCAATAAATAACATAGTTACTGAAATAGCAAAAAATATAAGTGCTGACCCTAAATCCTTTTGAAACACCATAAACCCAAGTGAAATCATAACTACAATTCCAGGCTCAATTAGAGGTTTTAATTTCATAAACTCTGACTTCCCCTTAATATTCAGACCATAATATTGTAGTGTTGCTGCTAAATACGCCACAAGAGATAACTTACCGAATTCTGTAGGTTGAAAAGTCATACCAAAAATACTAACCCAATTTTTAGATCCATTAGTAGAGTCGGCAAATATACTTCCCATAGACATAAGAATAATCGTACATATCATATAAAACCATCTGTACTTCCCAAATTTAGTTAAACTAGGGAAAAGCACTACCACTAGTATGAATACAGCAATTCCTACTGTATACCAGATAAGTTGTTTAAGCGCAATAGACGGATCTAACCTATACAGCATTCCTATTCCTACAACAGCCAAAACATTTGAAAATAGCAAAATATATTTATCTCCGTCAGGAAAAAACTTTGTTATTATAAAATGAGAATATGCAAAAAGAAGACATACTATTACACCCATTATCATGGCGCCTTTATCAAATCCCTGCTTGCCAATAAAAGCTATATTCAAAAATAAAATTATGCATAAAAGATAGGTATACTTTAAAAGTTTGCGTTCTTCCACTATACTTTCCATACTATCACCTCATTAAAACTCACAATTTATCCTATTACCTTAAAAATTGAAGTTCCTATTTTAATCTCATCACCTTTTTTTATATCTACCTTATCCACCACTTTTTTCTTGTTCATTAATGTACCATTAGTACTCCCTAAATCATGTAAAACATAATTAGAGTTTTTAAGAAATATCCTAGCATGCTTAGAAGACACGTATTTGTCCCCCAAGATTAAAAGATTGTCTGCCTTTCTGCCTACAGTAAGCTCGTCGTTTAGAGGTATAATTGCCCCGACTCTTAAATTAAAATTCTCTCCTCTTTCTATAACTTCGAGACCCATAGTTTTTTTAATCACTGGTTTTTTCTTTGCACTGCCGCCTTTCATGTCTTTATACATAATTCGCAGTGCAAAGACTATTATAATGTAAATAATCGCTATAATTGCGTATCTCATAATTAAACTTATTTTAACCATAATGTACATTCTCCTCTTTATAAAATAATCAAAGACTAGCATTAAAATAATATGCTAGTCTAAAGTAAATTATAACATCTTTTTTAAATAATGTCCCGTATATGAATTTGCATCCGTAGATATTTCTTTTGGGGTTCCAGTGCATAAAACAGTACCGCCCATATCTCCGCCCTCAGGACCCAAATCAATAATATAGTCCGAGCACTTAATAACATCTAAATTATGCTCTATTACCACCACAGTATTTCCTGAATCCACGAGTCTTTGAAGTATTTTAATAAGTTTGCTAACATCATCAATGTGAAGTCCTGTGGTAGGCTCATCTAAAATATAAAAAGTCTTACCAGTACTTCTCTTCGATAGCTCAGATGCAAGTTTAATTCTTTGTGCCTCACCACCAGATAATTGTGTTGAAGGTTGCCCTAGTCTAACATAACCAAGTCCCACATCCATAAGAGTTTGAAGCTTACTATTGATTCTTGGAATATTCTCAAAAAACTTTAAAGCTTCCTCAACAGTCATATTTAAAATTTCATGGATGTTTTTCCCCTTATATTTAACCTCTAGTGTCTCTCTATTGTATCTTTTACCTTTGCAAACCTCACAAGGCACATATACATCAGATAAAAATTGCATTTCTATTTTAATAATCCCATCACCACTACAAGCCTCACATCTTCCACCTTTTACATTAAAACTAAATCTACCTGGCTTATAGCCACGTATCTTAGACTCCGAACTCATAGAGAAAACATCTCTAATTATATCAAAAACCCCTGTATATGTAGCAGGATTAGATCTTGGAGTACGACCAATAGGACCCTGATCAATATTAATAATTTTATCTATGTTCTCTACCCCTAAAATATCTTTATGAAGTCCTGCGTTTCTCTTAGATTTATTTAACTTCTTGTTTAGACCCTTATATAGAATGTCATTTACAAGTGTGCTCTTACCAGACCCTGAAACACCTGTAACACAAGTAAATACTCCCAGCGGAAAATCCACCGATACATTTTTAAGATTATTTTGTTTAGCATTAGTTATTTTTATAGAGTTTCCGTTAGAAACTCTCGTATGCTCTGGAGCGATAATTTTCTTTTTACCACTTAAATATTGACCAGTAATTGATGTTTCACAATTTTTTATGTCTTCTATACTTCCTGCCACCACTATTTCTCCACCATGTTCACCAGCTCCAGGTCCGATATCTACAATGAAATCTGCTTCCATCATAGTATCCTCATCATGCTCTACTACAATCAAAGTATTGCCAATATCTCTTAAATGTTTTAACGTCTTAATAAGTTTTGCATTATCCCTTTGATGAAGTCCAATACTTGGCTCATCTAAAATATATAAAACTCCCATCAGGCTAGAACCTATCTGAGTTGCAAGTCTTATTCTCTGAGCTTCTCCACCAGAAAGTGTACCTGCTGTTCTAGACAAATTCAGATAATTAAGTCCCACATTTTTAAGAAAATTAAGCCTATTACCTATCTCTTTGAAAATTTGATTAGATATAAGTCTATTTTTATCTGATAATTCAATGTTCTCTAAAAAGGTAACTTCATCTGTAATAGACATCTTGCAAAATTCATATATATTCTTGTCCCCTACTGTTACAGCTAGTGCCTCTGGGCTTAATCTTGCGCCTTTACACTTAGGACAATGATTATCACTCATATATTGTTCAACTTCTCTTTTTATATAATCAGAAGAAGTTTCAACATACCGTCTTCTTAAATTATTTATAATACCCTCATATGTATGATTAAAAGTACCTGTTCTAAACTCCTTAGCATAATCTACTTTAATACGCTGTCCATTAGTCCCATATAATATTATTTTCAGAGTTTCCGGATCATAATCCTCTATAGGAGTATCTAGGTCAAACTTATATTTCCCGCCCAGTGCCCTAAGCACCGCAAACGTCCATGAATCCTCCTTAAGACTCCCCTCTCCAAAAGACAAGACAGCTCCGCCCTTTATACTCTTACTCCTATCCGGAATGATTAAATCCTCATCTATTTCCATAAGAGTTCCAAGCCCATCGCAGTTATCACACTTACCATAAGGGGAATTAAAAGAAAACATTCTAGGTGCTAGTTCCCCTAAACTTATACCACAATCCACACAAGCAAAATGCTCACTGAAAAGTATATCCTCTCCATCTACAATGCTCGCAATAGCAGATCCTTCTGCAAGTTTAAGTGCACTTTCTAGTGATTCCGAAAGCCTACCAATAGATTCCTCTTTCACAGAAATTCTATCAATAACTATCTCTATACTATGTTTCTTATTCTTTTCGAGCTTTATCTCCTCTTCCATAAGCTCTATTATATTTCCATCTATTCTTGCCCTAACAAAGCCATTCTTTTTGATGTTTTCTAAAATTTTGACATGTTCACCTTTTTTCCCTCTTATTATAGGTGATAAAATTAAAAGCTTAGTTTTAAGTGGCAACTCCATTAATTTATCCACCATCTGATCCACCGTTTGCTGAGATATTTCCTTGCCGCATTTAGGACAATGAGGCGTGCCAGCTTTAGCATAAAGAAGTCTCAAATAATCATAAATCTCAGTTACAGTACCCACTGTAGAACGCGGGTTTCTGTTAGTAGTTTTTTGATCTATAGAAATAGCAGGAGATAGCCCCTCTATGTATTCAACATCCGGCTTATCAATATTACCTAAGAACTGTCTTGCATAGGCTGAAAGCGACTCTACGTACCTTCTTTGACCCTCTGCATATAATGTATCAAAAGCCAGTGAAGATTTACCCGAACCTGAAAGCCCAGTAAACACAACTAATTTATCTCTTGGTATTTCTAAATCTACATTTTTTAAATTGTGAACCTTAGCTCCCTTTATAATAATCTTATCCCTCATAACATTCTCCTTTGCTTGTTAAAGCATCCCCTGATTTACGTTTAAATGTATTTAAATATTCTTAATTTGTTTCTTAAGTTTATATATTATATCTCTAATTTCTGCAGCTCTCTCAAAATGTAAATCCTTAGCTGCTTGCTTCATCTCATTTTCATACCTATCCATTAATTTTTTAGTTTCCTCATAGTTTGCGTCCATAGCCGCTTCAAGTGTTTCATAAACCACTTCATCCTCTGCCACAGTTACAGCTCCAATTACTTCCCTAATATCTTTCATAATAGTAGTTGGTGTAATACCATTTTTCTCATTGAAATCCATTTGAATTTTTCTACGTCTATTAGTTTCATCCATGGCCTTTGCCATAGACTTTGTAATTCTATCTGCGTACATTATTACCTTGCTCTCTGAATTTCTCGCAGCTCTTCCTATGGTTTGGATAAGTGAGGTTTCAGAACGCAAAAATCCTTCCTTATCTGCATCAAGTATTGCAACAAAAGCTACTTCTGGAATATCTAAACCCTCTCTTAAAAGATTTATACCCACTAGCACATCGTAAGTTCCTCGCCTAAGATCTTGAATTATTCTCATTCTCTCTATAGTATCAACATCCGAATGTAGATAGGCAATTTTCATTCCCATTTCCATAAAGTACTTAGTCAAATCCTCTGACATTTTTTTAGTCAGAGTTGTAACTAAAACTCTAAATCCCCTTTTTATTGTGTCCTGAATATTAGTATACAAATCATCTATTTGACCCTTAACCGGCTTTATAGTTATTTCTGGATCTAGAAGTCCTGTAGGTCTTATTACTTGTTCTGCTACATTTTCACTATGTTCCGATTCATAAACGCTTGGAGTGGCGCTTACAAATACCGTTTGGTTTAAACTCTCCTCAAACTCCGGAAAATTTAGTGGTCTATTATCATAAGCCGACGGGAGTCTAAACCCGTACTCAATAAGGTTAGTCTTCCTCGACTTATCCCCTCCAAACATGGCTCTAACCTGTGGAAGAGTTACATGACTCTCATCTATAAACATTAAGTAATCTTTTGGAAAATAGTGCATTAGTGTTTGAGGTGCCGTTCCTTTAGGCCTACCATCTAAAATTCTAGAATAGTTTTCTATACCACTACAGTAACCAACCTCTCTTATCATCTCAATATCATAATTAGTTCTTTGCTTAATCCTTTGTGCCTCTAGTAATTTATCCTGTGATATAAGCTCTTTTAGTCTTATCTCTAATTCTTCTTCTATTTGTTCTATAGCAGGCTCTAACTTCTCCTTAGAAGTAGCAAAATGGGACGCTGGGAAAATAGATACATGCTTTAAAGCTCCAATAATTTCCCCAGTTAGCGAATCAAAAGATCTAATTTTTTCTATTTCATCGCCGAAAAATTCCACCCTTATTCCTTCGTTTGAAGATGATGCTGGGAATATATCAACAGTATCACCTCTTACTCTAAATGTTCCGCGAATAAAATTAATGTCATTTCTCTCATATTGTATGTCTACTAATTGCCTTAACACTTCATTTCTATCCTTTTCCATGCCCTGCCTTAAAGAAACTGTAAGTTTTTTGTACTCTTCAGGGTTTCCAAGTCCATATATACATGAAACTGAAGCCACCACAATAACATCATTACGCTCTAGAAGCGCCGAGGTAGCCGAATGTCTTAATTTATCAATATCATCATTGATAGATGAATCTTTTTCTATGAAGGTATCCGTCTGTGCAATATAGGCCTCAGGCTGATAATAATCATAGTAAGACACAAAATACTCAACACAATTGTCAGGGAAAAAGTCTCTAAACTCTGAACATAGTTGTGCCGCTAAAGTCTTATTATGAGCCAACACCAAAGTAGGCTTTTGTACTCTCTCTATAATATTAGCCATAGTAAAAGTCTTACCTGACCCAGTTACCCCTTTAAGAGTTTGAAACTTCTTATTCTCCTCAATTCCACGCACAAGACTATCAATTGCTTGTGGTTGGTCTCCAGTAGGTTTAAACTTTGAATGCAGCTTAAATTCATTCACAAAATCACCGCCTTGTTCGATAATAGTTATTAATCGCTATCTTATACTGAACATTTGTTCTCACTTAACATTTTAACTATAAGTCTTGATTATGTCAATATATCCTATGATAAATTAATAAGTAAGTAATGTAAGAAATGTATAATTAACCACCTCAGTGGTAGCATAAAAAAAAGACCTGTCTCAGCATAACTGATAAGACAAGCCCTTTGGCAGGTTTCATTGTATTTTTAAACTTCTATAACTTTATCCACACTTTCAGTGTTATCAGATATTTCCGCATTTTCTAAATCAAGGACATCTTCATCTACAATAGTTTCTTCAAACGTATCATTAGTAATCTCATCTTTAGATAACATCATTAAGCATTTTGAAACCTTTTTGCCTACAATACCAAGACCGAACAAAATAAATGAGATACCACCATATATACCAATTGGCTCAGCTATTCCTGGTAGAAGTTGCGATGTAAGTAATGCTTTTCTTATAGTAGCAATATCATACCCATCCGTTAAAGCTTGAGCAACAGTGCTTCTATACAAAATAATATTACTAACTAATAATGTAACTCCAATCAGTGCTACCACTGAAGCAACAATAAACAAAGCAATTGCAGCACCGGATTTCCCTGTTTTCTTAGATAATTTTTCTTCTTTAATTCCCATAATAATTCCTCTCCATTTCCGCCCTTAAAGGCTATAACATAATTTCAGTTTATTTTCCCAAGTTATACATTTATAACTTATTTTATATGTCTTCGAAGATTATCTTCTTCTATAAATTATATTACTATAGGATTGTTTCAATTTAGTGTCAATATTGTAAACAATTTATAACTACTAAGTTATATAAACACAAAACTAATAGCCCTCAAGGTATCCGAAAATAAAAATAAAGAGACAACTCCACTTTTAATTGGGCTTGTCTCTTTCTAATGATATATAATAACTTTGTTTATTTTAGCATTCTTCTACCTATCACAAAATTATCTTTATAATATCCAGTCAATTCCGATATCCTTATAATATCTCCAGTTTTGGGAGCCTGAATAAATTTATTATCTCCAGTATATATTCCTACATGTGACACTTGGCTAGGCTGCACTGTATTCGTTCTGAAATATATTAAATCACCAGTTTGAAGATTTTCTATATTAACAGCCTTCCCTACATTTACCTGATCCATAGTTACCCTAGGCAAATCTATACTAAAGTTTTTATAAACATACTGTACAAAACCTGAGCAATCAAATCCTACTGGCGTTGTTCCACCCCATAAATACGGTATCCCCATAAACTTACTAGCATAGTCTAGTATCTTATCTCCAGTTAACTCTATATCCTTTTGTTTAACATTATTAGCAACGCTTACATAGGATTTATATATATATCCCCATCCACTTGCGTACTTGATTTTATAGAATGACCCTTGCGTCCCATAAATTTCTACTTTGCTATTCGGATAAATTTCTCCCAAAATCTTATCGCTTATAGAAGCCGTTTTTCTTACATTTAAAAAATCAGATGCTGTAACAGTTCCAGTCCCCGTAGACTTTGTTTCAGGTGCACTCACAGCTCCCCTACTAATTACTGTTCTTGTACTATTTACATTGCTTGCTATCACTGTTTTTCCCTCAACAACCTTAACATATGATGCACTTATGTAGCTTGTTTCACCCTTATATTTTATCTTATAAAAACCATTTATTTTTTCATACACTGTAACTTTACTTCCACGTGTAATAACGCCATTCACAGCATAAGATACTCCAGCTCCAGATCTTACATTTAAATAATCTACAGTTATTTCACCCTGTTTTTCTAACAAAAGAGCTTGTACATTATCTGCACCTCCTGAAGAAGTTATGCTTTTTACCACATTTATATATGAACTATGCACGTATCCTGTCTTTCCTTTATAAGCTATTTTATAAAATCGACCTTCTTTTCCAAGTATCTCGATCTTTGTATTCTTAGAAAGATGCCCTTCAATAGTTGAAGATAAAGAAGATGTTTGCCTAACACGTAATCCGCTTCCAGTAACCACTCCGCTTTCTGCAGCAGATGCGATTTGAGAACTTGCAATAGTTATTAACATCACCAGAAAAGCAATTCTTTTTTTCATATTTTTACCTCCATTATTTTAAACATTAGGTTAAAATTAAGTTTATACATTTGTGTTTAATCCACTGATGCTCTAATCTAGTGTGTCTTCCTACCCTCCTCCATTCCAGAATTCGCTAAAATTGTATCCATAATATTCTAATAAAATAATGCACTGTCGTATTTAGCATTATAGCATTAATATATCAAAAGCTTGTTGTTTTTTTAAAAATTTAATTGTAATTTGAGTTAGATTAAATAAGTATAAATTATTACAAGAAAAACGCTAAACTTTTATATTGACAAAAATAACCTAATGTTATATATTTATAACATGCAAGTTATAAATATATAACATTAGGGAGGTTTCATTTATGGATCTAAAAATGAGTACTAAATCAAAGCTTGCTCTGCAATTAATAGTCGTATTATATCTATTACTTGTTACATTATTGTATAAACTAAATATAATCAATCCCGCCAATTTCATTACCATTGTTATTCTACAATTTATTGAGAGTATAATGTGGTACATTCTTTGGTTGAATGAAAAAAGATTATGTGGTATAACCGATGAATTAGTAATTAGTATATTATCTAAAGTAAATAAGATTGGTATGAATTTTTTAGTTATTTCAATTGTTATATTCAGCTTCCTACTTACAGCTCCACTTTATACACGTTATAAGGAGTTTGTTATTTCAAAGGTTACAATAGGAATCTGTTTAATGTTAATCATATTTATATTCACCGTAATAAGATTATTATCCTTTATACATTATGATAGAAAGGGGATTTGTAAATAAGTGCCGATTTTAAATACAAAAATTAAAGAGTATAGAGAGAAAGCATTAATGAAGCAAGCTGACCTTGCAAAATTGGTTGAGGTTAGACGAGAAACTATAGTACATTATATAACATTAGGGAGGTTTCTTTTATGGATCCAAAAATGAGTACTAAATCAAAGCTTGTTCTACAATCAGTAGTCGTATTATATATGTTAACTGTTACATTACTGTTTAAACTAAATCTAATTAATCCTGCCAATTTTATTACCATTCTAATTCTATGTTTTGTTGAGATTATAATGTGGTATATACTTTGGTTAAATGAAAAAAGATGGAGTGGTATAACTGATGAACTAGTAGTTACTATATTATCTAAAGTAAATAAGATCGGTATGAATTTTTTAATAATTTCAATTGCCATATTCAGCATCCTGCTTACAGCTCCACTTTATACACGTTATAAGAAGGAGTTTATTATTTCAAAGGATACAATAGGAATCTGTTTAATATTAATCATATTTATATTTACCGTAATAAGATTATTATCCTTTATACATTATGATAGAAAGGGGATTTGTAAATAAGTGCCTATTTTAAATACAAACATTAAAGAGTATAGAGAGAAATCATTAATGAAGCAAGCTGACCTTGCAAAATTGGTGGAGGTTAGACGAGAAACTATAGTGCACTTAGAAAATGGGAGATATAACCCATCCTTAAAATTAGCTATGGATATAGCCAAGGTATTCAATACGACAGTTGAAGAATTATTTGAATTTGTTGATTAATAATTGTTTCGCGAATATATAATTCTCGTGAGCCTGCCAGGAGGTTGGCGTAAAATGCGATTAGATTAGTTCTCCTACTGCACATTTAACACAAGTTATGATATTAAAGTTGAAAGCAAGTAGGAATGTGATGAATAGTATATAATGAGTTTTACAGAATTTTAGTTTACGTAATAAAAAATCCCCGTAAGCAGGCCACGACGGCCTGCTAGCACTTCTGAGACAGGACGTCGAATAAGTGCGCTAGGGGATTTTTTATGGAGTAATCTTAGAGTCTGTTAGCGAATTCTCTACTATTAGAACATCCTACATGCCGAACCTTCATTTCATTACTTGTTTTTGTTTTTCAATTTTTTTAATGCCTCATTGCTTGAAAAGATAATATCTTCTTTAGATTTTATATACTCTTGACATTTTTTAAAAATCTCAATAAGTTTATCATAATTGACTTTTAATTGAGATTCATATAGCGCACCCCTATATTCCGCATTGTATTTTTCATCAATAGCTATTAAATCAATATTATTTTCTAGACATTGTTTAAGTAAAAGAAACCTTCCTATTCTGCCATTACCATCTTGGAATAGATGTATTTTTTCAAAATCACTATGAAAGTAACATAAATCATGTAAATTAATACTTAAAGCTTTTTTAGTATTGTAATTCTCAATAAGTTCTAATAATAAAGGTTCAACTTCATGTGGCTCTGCGAGTTTTATTTCATCTAATCCACTAAGCATATTAGGAATTTTTTTAAATTTACCTGAAAACCCCTTTTTATCATCAGAAGTACCATTTTTTAATAATTGATGATATTCTCTAATTAACTGTAAAGATAATGGTTCATCTAATGTTTCAATTATAAAATCAAAAACATCTAAAGAGTTTCTAGTTTCTATAACATCATCCCAGGTATGAGTGCCAGAAACTATATTTTTATCTGCCAACTGATTTAATGTATCTCTAGTGAACTCACTCCCACTTATAGAAGTGGAAACTTCTTGGGTAGTATCTCCTAGCGGAGATAAATTTACCAAGCTAACAAGGTAGAACCAACCTCTTTTATATTTATACTGGCATTGCAGTCTCTATCTATACTAAGACCACAATATTCACAGATATATATTCTATCCTTTAACTGAAGATTTTCATTTATGTTCCCACAACTACTACAAGTCTTAGAAGAGGGATACCATTTATCTACTTTGATAAGTTGTTTTCCCATATCTTCTAATTTGTACTTTAGAAAATTTCTGAACATACCAAAACCATTATCAGTAAGGTTTTTAGCTAATTTTAATGTTTGAGCCATTGCTCTTAAGTTTATATCCTCAACTATTACTGCATCAAAATTTTTAGCTAATCTATAGGATTCTTTATGTAGCCAATCTAATCTTTGACTCGCTATTTTATTTTGAAGTTTAGATATTTTCTTTTTCTGTTTAATCCAGTTATTAGATTTTAGTATTTTCATACTTAACCTTTGTTGCAACTGTTTTAGTTTACTCTCTAACTTTCTGTAGTATTTAGGGTAGTTGGCTTTTCTACCTTCACTATCCACATAAAAATCATGTTGAGAATAATCTAAACCTAAAATATTATTTGAAGGTGTTTGTTTTTCTTCAATATAATATTCTACTAAAACACTAATATTATAATGATTCCCACAATCTTTTGATATTGTAGCACCTTTTATTATACTATTTTGAGGCAACTGTCTATGATTAACAAACTTAATAGGTTCTTTCAATTTAGGTATCTTAACAAAATCATCATGGATGATAGCTACCGTGCCATTTTGATTATTCGTACTGAAAGAATTTTGGTTTTTATTCTTGCTCTTGAAATTAGGCATACCCTTTAAGTCCTTGAACGTTAATTCTCTACCTAATGTTTTAACTTGTTTTTTAGCCTTCTTAGAATAGGCTTTGCCATCACACTCAGTATTGTATTTTTTGATAGCATCCCTAAAATCCAGTTGAACATTTGCAAAAGCTAAACTATCTATTTCTTTCATATAGTCATAATCTTTTTTTATACTAGCAGGAGTGCTCAGTTTAATAAGTTTATAATCAATTTTACCATTTATAAAGTTTTGCTGCTGTAGCTGCATATATAGCATATCAACATAAATGTTATACATTTTTCTACTGCACCCAAAAGCTTTTTCTAAGTATATGATTTGTTCTTTGTTTGGTTTCAACCGAAACTTATAACCCTTATTTTTCTTAATCATAGCTTCACCTCCTTTTTATACTGCCTATTTATAGTATAACCAGTTTGGATGGAAAGATGAAAAATATAAACATATCTTTGTTTTCTTAGGCCTCGAACCTATGAAAATAAAATGCTATCCATCCCCATCCTATAGAGGAATGGAGAATTTCGCATGAAAATGGTTAAAATCCCTTTTAGAAATTCTTGTTTTGTGAATATAAAATTCTCGTGAGCCTGCCAGGACGGTATATACTGTCCCCACCTAGTATAAATTATTGCAGATTTAGAAATTCGATATTTTTTCTTTGAGATTGCTAACAAAAGTATATGTTGCGTAGAATGCAATCAGCTTAGCTCTCTTACTGCACATTTAAAATAAGTTATGATATTGAAGGTGAAAGGATGTAGGAATGTGACAAATAATATATAATGAGTTTTACAGAATCTTAGTTTACGTAGTAAAAAATCCCCGTAAGCAGGCCAGAACATCTGCTTACGGGGATTTTGCTCGCTAATTACAAATATAAACTTTCTCCGAAGTGACTTGCAATAAGAAGCGATAGGACTATTGAAATCCCATTTAGAAATTCTTGTTTCGCGAATATAAAATTCTCGTGAGCCTGCCAGGAAGTCATATACTGTCCTCACACAATATAAATTATTGCAAGTTTAACTATTCGATATTTTTTCTTTGAGATTGCTAACAAAAGCATATGTTGCGTAGAATGCGATCAGATTAGTTCTCTTACTGCACATTTGAAACAAATTATGATATTGAAGGTGAAAGTATGTAGGAATGTGATAAATAGTATATAATAAGTCTTACAGAATCTTAGTTTACGTAGTAAAAAACCCCCGTAAGCAGGCCAGGACGGCCTGCTAGCACTTCTGAGACAGGAAGTCGAATAAGTGCGCTAGGGGATTTTTTATGGAGTGAACTTAGACTCTGTTAACGAATGCTCTACTATTTAGAACATCCTACATGCCGAACCTTCATTTGATTATTTATTCTTCATCTTTTTTCTTTAGTTTTTCCATCACATTCTTAAAACTCTGATCATCCACCTTTACTATCTCAGAATCTTTTGGTACTTCCCTCGGAACAACAACTATTCCTAGCCTTTTGTTACCATTCAAATTACTATAACTAACATCTTTTACTGCTCCAGCTGCTTTTTTAATTTTAAAAGATACCGAATTGAAATTTCCTTTAATTATATTGAAAATCTCCGCATCCGAATCTATTTCCTTATCATTAAGCTCCATTATTAAATCTCCACTTTGAATACCCATATCAGATGCAGGAGAACTAGGAACTACTTCTAGCACCATAATTCCATCTTCATCACTAATGAATTTAGGTTTAAAAGTCAGCTCCATGTACTTTTCAAGTCTAAGCATTGCCTCGTGAGCTACCGCTGCAAATACCAAAACAAAGAATTCAAAAGCTATGTTAATAGCTGCAAGTTGTGCCACAGCTGCTAGAAGGATTCCATAACTTATTATTAAACATCCTGAAACAAAAGTCTTTTTTTTCTTACTCTTAGTAAATGTAACACTGCTATATGCTATAACACCATAGAGTGCAATTGTTGCTATAACAGAATTTTTCATAATTTTCAGAGCAATATCCCCTCTAATTAAATGTGTCCACTCCGTATTAATTATGTTTTGTATGCTCATTGTTTCTGATGTGGCTACGCTCAAAAGAATAAGTAGTGAAATAGGTAGCGCCCAATATCTTTTTAAGGCAAAGCCCCCAATAATTCTATTATTTCTACTTGTAAAAACGGGAATAGCCCCTCTTGAGCCATCTAACATTACTAAACTTCCCTCTATAATATGAAGTATTCCCACCAATGTCATTAGCGTCAGAATATCTATATTTATAACATCCAATTTAGGCATATCTAAAACAACAGCTGCGTATTTAAACAAAAGACTTGCCATCCCTAGTACTGCGCCAGAATATGAAAAACAAATAAATCTCGGCTTAAATGCCATGAAAAATAAAGAAACCATAAACAACAAATAAATATTAGAATTTTCTTCAAAAACTAATCCTGAATATGTAAACATTAGACTAGCTACTGCTCCAGCGATAATTCCAATTACAATTTGAGAAATAGTTAACTCAAAGGGTGAATCTAATTTTTCTCCCATAATCATTTTCTGCATAGCAACTATTTTTTTATTTTTACTATAAAAAATAATTGAAATCATTATTATTATAAGTGCATTAGAAGGATCTACAACTGCTGACGAAACTGCTCTCAATGTCTGTATTGCAATGTCCATGGTTTGAAATTCCCCTTTCACGGTATTGTGCCAAGCTGTATTTAGAAGCATTTAAAAACCAAGTATCCACCAAATTAATCGGTAGATACTTGTATTATTATTTAATTTTATCCTTAGCTAGTTCTACAGCTTTTTTAAATTGTGGATCTACACTTCTATCATAAGCTTTCTCTTTTAGGGCTTCTGGATACACAACTTTAACTTCTGGTTTTATTCCAATATGATGTATATTTTCCCCTAGTGGAGTATAGTATTTTGAAATAGTTACTTTTAATGCCGTACCATCATCAAAACCATCACGGCTTTGGTAAAGCATAGTTTGAACCACACCTTTTCCAAATGTTTTTTCTCCAACCAAAGTACCAACTTTGTAGTCCCTTATAGCTCCTGCAAATATTTCTGAAGCACTAGCAGAACCTCCATCAGTTAATACAGTTAATGGCATGCCAATGGCAATTCCGCCCTTAGACTTATATTCCGTCTTTTTATCATTTTTATCTATTGTATAAACTAAAACCTTACCTTTTTCTACAAAATTAGAAGTTAAAGATACAACCTGATTAAGAAGACCACCAGGATTCCCTCTTAAATCGACTACTAAACTTTTCATGCCCTTGCTTTCTAACTCTTCTAATTTTTTATTAAAATTATCAGTAGTATTTTCATCAAACATTGTAAGCTGAATATATCCAACATTATCCTCTAGCATTTCGCCCTTAACTGTTATAAGATCAATTTTAGCACGTTTCATGCTGACATCAAAATCGCCCTTTTCTTTTCTACTAATGGTTAAAGTAACTTTTTCATTTTCCTTACCCTTCATCATCGAAATAGCCTTTTCTAATTCCTTACCAGACACATCCGTTCCATCTACCTTTTCAATAACATCCCCAGATAGTATTCCTGCCTTTTTAGCTGGCGATGCATCAAACGGTGCAATTACAACTATATTGCCTTCTTTAACTCCTACTTGCAGTCCAAGACCTGTATAAGCTCCTTCCGTTTGAGTATTAAAGTCTGTAAACTCTTCTTTGTTCATAAAAACTGTATAAGGGTCCTCTAGAGAATTAGTCATTCCCTTTATAGCACCTTCTACTAAGACCTCATCACTAATTTCACCATCATAAAGCTCATATAATTTGTCTCTTACTAAAAATAGTTTTTGGAACTTATTTACTTGTTCATAAGCATCTCTTCCCAATAAAACTTTCCCATTTGGTGTTTTTAAAGAAATTTGATTGGAAGCAAATAGCGTTATAGCATTAGTAACTACAACTAAAACTATAATCCATATAATCCATTTAACCTTATTGCTCTTATTACTCTTATTTGATACCTCACTATTACCTACAGTTTTAAACTGATTCCATTTACTTTCATCACTCATTTTATACCCCTCTTTACAGTTCTCTATTTATTATTTATGTAAATATAATAAATTTATAACAAAAACAAGAAAATAAATACCATAACATTACGCTATCAAGAATTTTCTTATTGATATAACACTTCCAATAGCTCCAATAATTAAGCCACCTATCATAAATTGCCATAGCACAGTACCTAATATGAACTGAGGATTTATTAGGGTAAACCCTAAAAACTCTATTAATGTATTGGAAAATTTTCCAAAAACCATTCTATAGACATAATATAAAATTCCTGTAGAAACAATTGCTCCGGATATACCAAGCATCATACCCTCAATGATAAATGGCCATCTTATAAACCAATCAGTAGCCCCAACATATTTCATAATCCCTATTTCTTTTTTTCTAGAGTATACAGTAAGCTTAATTGTATTCCCTATTAAAAATAATGATACACTTATTAAAATCGCAAACAAAGATAGTCCTATAACCTTTAAAGTATCCGTTATTTTTATAAGCTTATCAACGATTTCTCTTACGTCTTTAATTTTCTCTACACCACTAAGTCCCTCAGCGGCCTCAACTACATCTGTAACTATTTCAGGTTTTTCTACACTTACCACATATGCATTTGGGAGAGGATTATTTTCTTCCATTCCTGCAAGTAATTCTTTACTATCTTCCCCAAATTGCTCTCTCATTATTTCTAGTGCGTCTAGCTTAGTTTCATATCTAATATCAGTAACTCCCTTAACGTCATTTAAAGCTCTTTCTAGAGCTGATTTATCCGTTATACTTATATCCTCTTTAATAGATATCTTTACCTGAAACTTTGATCCTATTACATCAATCCCTGCATTAACATTAATTACAATTAATAAGAACACACCTAAAATAAATAAAGTGGCCGCCACTGTAGCTACAGAAGCTAAACTAACAGTTTTATTTCTTTTTAGACTCTTTAAAGCATCCATAATAAAATATTTGAATGTACTAATCTTCATAACCATACCTACCCCTCTGCTCATCTCTAGCTATAACACCTTTTTCTATAGCTATAACTCTCTTTTTCATAGTGTCTACTATGTTCTTAGCATGCGTCGCCATAATTATTGTAGTACCAGTTTTGTTAATATCATTCAATATACCCATAATTTCCGATGCTGTTTCAGGATCTAAATTCCCTGTTGGTTCATCCGCTATTAGTATTGTAGGATTATTTACTATGGCTCTAGCAAGCGATACTCTTTGTTGTTCTCCACCTGAAAGTTCGTGAGGAAAAGCCATATGTTTTTTTGAAAGTCCTACTAAATCTAAAACCAAAGGTACTTTTTTCTTAATATCTTTAGCTGTAGATTCGATAACTCTCATTGCAAAAGCAACATTTTCATAAACATTTAAAGTATCAATCAATCTAAAATCTTGAAAAACTACTCCAATCTTTCTTCTATAAAATGGTGTTTTTTTCCTAGTTAATTTTGTTACATTAATATCGTTTAAAATGATACTACCCGTAGTTGGTTCTACTTCTTTTAAAAGTACTTTAATAAAAGTAGATTTCCCTGCTCCACTAGGACCTACAAGGAATACAAATTCCCCTCTTTCAATAGTAACATCAATATTCGACAAGGCTATTACATTATTATCATAAATTTTAGTTACTTTCTTAAATTGTATCATATTAAACTCTCCTTACCCTGTTTGTTTGGTTTATTTCAAAAAACGCACAATAATAGTATAACATAAGCACTAGCTCAATAATAAATTTTATTTTGAAGTTTTTGTGAATATTAGTACTATTTATTCTTATGATTTCCTATAACTTTAAAATTATGAAATACTATTACAACTAATTTTATAAACATATATAAAACCTCTAAAAAAATAAGGGCACAATGCCCTTATTTTTTTTAGATAAGGGTATTTAAATACCCTTATAGTTTTATAACCCTACACTAATTAAAAGTGCAGTATCTACTTTTTTCATATCGTTATCAGTCATATGACCAATTTTTTCTTTTAGTCTCTTTTTATCTAATGTTCTTATTTGCTCAAGCAAAACCACAGAATCTTTATTTAGTCCATACTCTTCTGAAGAAATCTCAACATGAGTAGGTAGTTTTGCCTTGTTTATCTGTGATGTAATAGCTGCAATTATAATAGTAGGGCTGTACTTATTACCTATATCATTTTGAATTATAATTACTGGTCTAACCCCACCTTGCTCTGAGCCTACAACCGGACTCAGATCAGCATAAAATATATCTCCTCTTTTCACTATTACCGTCATAAGACAAATCACTCTCCGAAAGCTTAACTTCATATTCTTTGAAATCTTTAATATCAATCTCAAAACCCATATCAGCTATTTCTAAATTTAATTCAGCCATTTCTAAATAACCACGTTTCATTTCATCTATATAACTATTTTTTTTCTTTTCCTCAATATATAGTATTATAGCTTCACGAATAAATTCACTTCTTTTTTTACAATCTTTTTGAAGTGCCTTATTAAATTCAACGTTAAGTGTTTCTGATATGTTTACCACTAATTTCTTTGAAGTTGGCATAGAAAATTTAATACCTCCTATTTACTTAAGCTACAATATGTATAGACTAACTGTAATATTAACTTAAGCAACATTATGTATAAAGTAATTATAATTCAACCTATATCAATCTGTCAAAGAAATCATCGGTATTCTCACCTTTTTACGACAAGTAGTTCTTCATATAAATAATTAATTCTTTATGTAATATGTTAATATTACACATAGTTTCGTACTTTCATACTCTGGCCTTTTTTAATGTAGACTCTTGGGACTCTTTTAGTAATCATGCAAACTACTTCATAGCTTATAGTTCCTATCTGTTCTGCTATTGTATCTGCTGTGATTTTATGTTTATCATCTTCTCCCATTAGTATAACCTCATCACCAACTTTTACTCCACTAATGTCCGTAACGTCAATCATGCATTGATCCATGCAAATCCTACCTATTACTGGCGCAATACTACCTTTTAATATAACATTAGCTTTTTCAAATAGAAGCCGTGTATATCCATCTGCATAACCAACTGGAAGTGTAGCTATAATGCTTTCCTTTGTTGTCTTATACTTTCTGCCGTAACCTACGTATTCGCCAGGTGGCAATGTTTTTATGTGTACTACATTTGTTTTTAAGGTCATTACTGGAATTAAATCTATGTTTTCCTTTTTTACCGCATTGGATGGATAATATCCATATATTATTATTCCTGGACGTACTGCCTCATAATGAGTTTCTGGTAAATCTATAATAGCAGCACTATTAGCCATATGTCTCATGTTTATGTTCACATTTTTCGCTTTCAGCTTTTCATAGAAATCATCATATTTTTTCACTTGATCATTGGTGTATGTCTTATCTTTCTCGTCCGACGAAGAAAAATGACAAAACATCCCTTCTATGATTATGTTCGGTAGCTTATAAATATTATATACTTCTTCTGCACTTTCATCCGTTGGTAGAAATCCTATCCTACCCATACCCGTATCTACGGCTATGTGAATTCTAGCTATTTTGTTTTGCTTTTGAGCCATAGTTGATAATTGTTTTGCAAACTCATAGTTGTATATAGCTTGCTCAATATCATATTTTAATAAATCACTTATTAAATCAGGAGGTGTGAACCCTAAAATCATCATTGGGCATTTTATACCTGAATTCCTTAGTTCCACCGCTTCACTTATTATCGCTACTGCAAGTCTATTAGCTCCATTTTCAAGTAGCACTGGGGCTACATCAATAGCCCCATGGCCATAGGCATCTGCCTTTACAACAGCTATTATATTTTCACTCTTAGATACTCTACGAATTTCTCTCATATTATGAGCTAGTTTGTCTAAATCAACCTCTGCCCATACCGCTCTTAAATCTCTAAACATAACCTTCACCTCACCCGTTTATTTGGTATAATTCATCTGTTTGTGTTTTTAGCCCTATTAAGGAATTAGAAACTCTGATGGCTCTACCTTTGCATTGGGAATAAAATTAGTATATGTTATATGAAGCTTTTCTTTTCCCTTAATATCGTAAATAATCATTTTCTCTGGTATCATGCTTTTACTATTAACATAAAGCAAAGCATTGTTAATATTTTTATTATTATTAGGTATAAACAAATTAATTACTGTGTATTCAATACCGTTCTTGGTTTCAATAGTATATTTTATTTCCTCGTTTGTATACAATAATCCTATGTACTCACCAATAAAACTGAGTTTAAACACTTCATCAAAATCCTTGCTCTGTATATAGTGTGTTCCACTATTTTTGTCACTAACATAAATATTATCATCTGTTTTATAAATGAACACCCTATCACCATTAAGCTCTAGTTTGTACCCGCCTCCCCTCAAATATGACTGTGTTGCATTATAATTAATGGTCTGCCTTTCGTTTTTTACGTCCATACTCATTTGTGTAGTATAACTTTCGATATTTTTCAGGAAAGTTGTAATATCATTAGTGTCTTTTGGTTTCTTATTACAGGACATTACTAGTAATAAACACAAAAGAATTAAAAAGGTCGAAAATATTAGTAATTTTTTTTTCATTGTTATCCTCCTAGCAACAAATCATTTCACTACTAATACTATTACTCATCCTTTAATACTATTACTAAAAAACTATTTTTCCACTTCTAATATTGCATAAGCAACTGCACTTTCTACCCCATGTGATATGCTAAGATGAATACTATATTCCCCTTCACTCTCAGCTATTAGCTTTGCTTTACCTTTTAAAATAACTATTGGCTTTCCTAGCGTTGTACTGTCAATTTCAATATCTCTAAAATTAAATCCCCTAAAGCCTGTCCCTAACGCTTTAGCCACTGCTTCTTTTGCCGCAAATCTTCCAGACACATATTCTGGTCTTAAATTTCTGCTTCTAAGCTTATCTAATTCTAGCCAGGTAAAAATTCTCTCTAAAAACTTATCATTTCTTTCCATAGCATTTTTAATCCTTTTAATTTCAACAATATCAATTCCAACTCCAGCAATCAAACTAACACCCCACTCCTTTGCTTATGTATGCAAATTAAACTCTGCCACCATACTTCACGAATTTTAAAATACTATTTAAATTCTATATTAATACAATAATACAATAAAATTATGATTATTTATAGTACCTTCCAAATAATAATTTAGTGATATACATAACCATTTTGTTTCACAACAAAAAAAGAGGACAGTTCTCCTCATGGAAGGTATAAATTCCCTCAATATGCTAATTTGATTTTTATTATTATAAAATCCCTATATTTTTTAACATCTCATCAAAATCAACAATATATTCATCAATATAATCTCCCAATATATCAATCATGTGAATAGGTGATACATTGTTATCATATAGCATTTTTAAAAGATTTTTAACTTTATGTCTTTGGGGGCTTATGTTTTCTACACAATCCCTTTCAATAAACACAACCGTGTCATTAACTATGTCTTGTCTTTCTACTTCAATACCATAAGCTTGTACATGTGTAAGTTCACCATACATTGATATAGACATTTGACTTTTAACCATTCTATAAAAATAATTATGCTTTACATCATTCTCTGTCAATTTTTTAGACATATTCTCAATAATTATCATAAATGATCCCCCCATATTTGTTATTAAAATTATGTTAACATTGTATTTCAGAAAAATCTGTCATACTATGCATTGGGTTCATAATATATTATCTCTTTAAAATGACAACTTAAAACCATCTGCCCCATAATGTAATGATTTATATCGAATATAAAATCATCACACTTTAATTTCACTAGTTTAATTTGTCGAAATTTTAATAAATATATCTAAAAATTTTTTATTAAATATTGAATTTTCTCTTGTTAATTTGGAACTATTATTTAAAAGCACTATTAATTAAGAATAAGTTGGGTGTTTTGTAAAAATCTAGCATAATAATTACATATGCAATTTATTATTTTGGTTATTATTTAATAGTACTATATACTATGTAAATATTTACCTTTTGGTTTCCATAGTTCCGTTCTTGTTATTCCTGATTTATTTACATTATTTTACAATTACTATAACCCTAATACAATTTTCCTTACAACTGTCTCTTAATATTTTTGTGCCCCTTTTTAACCTGTTGCACTTGCTCCTGCGTTATATCATGTACTGAAAATTTTGCTTCATTATAGCATGTTGTCATCTCTTCTAAATCATCAAAATTATCCACATTAACTTTAGTGCCATTTTTTAGCTGGGTAGCAGTCATATAAGGCTTATAAATATCAGCTTGTTGGGTGATTTTTTCAAATCCTTTATAAGTATAAAGAATTTTTTCTCTATTACTTTCACCTCCTGAACTTATCTTACCAAATAAACCTTTGACCCAATGTTTTTTCTTGTTTTCCCTAACAATTCTTTCCTTTTCTTCTATAAACTCATTATATGTTTTTTCCTTACTTCTAAATCTTGTTAAAAATTTATATAACACATATAAAATAATCAGTATGATTACAATTTTAAAAACTAAAACAACTATAGGATGTTGTTGAAGCTCATTAAATGTAATTTGCGGTTTATCAATTGGATGATCACCAATTACAGTTCCATTGTTTATTGTAGGTTCACCTAATATTTTTCCATTATCCTGCTTTTCCAAATCCAGCCCAGAAATCGACCCCATTCCGCGGCCAAGAATCTTAGACAGAAGTGTTATTATTATAATCAATACAAAATTCATTAAATCTTTAAGCATATCTAATAATCCTTTAACAATTTTACCCGCATAATCTAAAGATAAAGTAAGTACTGAGATTCCTATTATTATATTTGTAACCATTGAAGTTTTGCTTTTAATATCATATATATACCTTTGCGTTTCTCTCATAAGTATTATAATCATAATTATATAGAGAATATGAAATTTATAAATTTCATCTACAAAATCTAGTCCCAATCTAAATGAAATAATCCAAATGAATATAAGTAAGGCAATAGACTTATTTATATCTTCTTTATATTGAGAATGATCTATAGGTGCACCATCCAAAAAGTAAATCGTAAAAGTAGCAAAAAACAAATAAATTGTATTTAGCATAATAGCTTGCCCGTTAAAAAACATTACAGATGCTATTATACTAACTCCCAGCGGCAAAATAATAAGGATTTTATTGCGCCGCGCACTGGCAACATACTGGGTAAAAAGCACAATACAGGAGCAAATTAAGAACAGTTTATACTCTACTGGATTCTGTAATAACCATTTACTTAAAGTTGACCAAATTATAAAAGAAATAGTAACAAAGCTTATACAATATATACTCTTGACTTTTCTATACTCGCTCATAGTTACATCTCCCCTTTATAATTTATCTTTTCAACACCTGAAATGCAGGTAACAGTATCATTTGTGGAAACATCTATGATTTTAATTAAAATCCCCCGTCTTTTAAGTTTGGATAAAATAAAAATGCTATCTTCATCTAAATAAGGCGTAATAATTACATAAGTACAATTCGGTTTAAATTCAGTTATTTTGCCTCTTAAATAATCGCTAAATTTGAGGTTAACAGTATAGCTCATCCTTGCACTTAGCTCCATTATTTTCTTAAGCGAATTAATATCCGGATAGACTTAACAAGATTCTTTTCTTTGAACGCCTATTAATTGAGAATTAGTCCACATTCCTACAGGCACTCCTTGTTTAATAGCAAATGATGCTAAGGAAGCTGCCACTTTAATCCCATTCTCTATAAATAGTGGTTGAATACTTGCCCAATAAGGTTCTCCACATTGACCATTAACAATGATAGTAATCTCTCTATCGGAAGTAAAATCATATCCTTTAACCATACGCTCCACGAATATTGCACTTCAATTTATAAGTCCTTCTTTTTCTCTGATACCAACCTATAGTGTATTTACTTAAATGCCATAAGTCATCTGCTTTTGAATCTTTAACAGTGTCTGATACAAACTCTATAGCTTCCGGCATTTTTTCCCTTAATGTTAAAAATGATATGGGCAGCCTTTTATTATTGTGAACCTCACATGACTTAAGTCACGTGCTTCTAAGATTACTCTCAAAACTTCCCACATCATCGTCCTCGTAATCCTTAGCTTGATAATCTATGACATACCTACTAACTCCATGGGCGTAATACTTCGGATAGTTCCTACCCTATTTTTATATATAATTACAGTTTAACTCGCTATTCCCATTCCCAAATCTTTTAAACCTTGTTTTAGGATATTTGTAGCAGCATTTTCATCTCTATCGTGATTAGCACCACACTTACATATCCATTTTCTAATAGACAAAAGTTTAACTTCCTTATTTTTAACGCCACATGCACAGCAAATTTGACTACTTGCAAACCATGGACTGATTTTATGATATGTTCTACCTTTCCAGATAGCTTTATACTCTAGTTGCCTTGTAAATTCTGACCATGAAACGTCAGCTATATTTTTAGCTAATTTATGATTTTTTATCATATTAGATACTTGCAAGTCTTCTGAAATTATAACTTGATTATCGTTAATAATCTTAGACGACAGCTTATTTAAGAAATCTTTTCTAATATTAGATGTTTTCTCATGTAATTTAGCGATTTTAACGGTTTGTTTTTTATAATTATTACTATGTTTAACCATCTTGCATAATTGTCTTTGAAGTTTCGTAAGATTTTCTTCGAATTTATCTAAAACTTTAGGTCTTTTAACATAAACATTATTCGTGTCTATTAAAAATTCTTTTAAACCTAAGTCAAACCCA
>NZ_JBNMNU010000053.1:0-25510 GCF_051278035.1 Clostridium sp. | reverse complement strand
ACACCCATTATAATAAAATTCTTTAAATTAAAGCTTTTATATCGGTATAAAGAATAAAGAGTTCCAACTATAAATGGTATCATACTAGCTAATTTTGTTTGAATTTCAACGAACTTAAAGAAATTAGTTAAAGACAATTTAAAACCTCCTGTTAAATATTTCAAGAAAAGCATAAACTATTGTTATACTCTATTTTGTTTGACTTTAAAAATAAATCGTGCTATATTATTGTAAACCAAATAATAAATTAAGTTTACAATGATAATTAAAGTGAATTCAACTAGATGCATAATGGAATTGTACAAGTTATAATTTTTTAGGGGGAATATATTTTGAAAATATCTACACGAGATCTAACAATTACTTCTTTATTTACAGCACTAACAGCGATAGGCGGTTTTATTGCTATACCTCTAGGGCCAGTTCCCATAACGCTTCAAACTATTTTTGTCGTTTTATCTGGACTTATATTAGGTGCAAAGCTCGGCGCTCTATCTCAAATTATATATGTTATTTTAGGTTTAGTTGGCTTACCCATTTTTGCTGGTGGAACTGGTGGCCTAACTTCTGTAGTAAGCCCTTCTTTTGGATTTGTAATAGGTTTTATCGCAGCAGCTTATGTAATAGGTAAACTAACAGAAAAAAACAAGTCTCTATCTACAATAATATACTCTGTGGCTTTGGGCAGTTTTGTAATATATCTCATTGGAGTTCCATACTTTTACTTTATATTTACAAGTTATTTAGGAAAAAGTATAAATTTTTATGGAGCGCTTAAGTACGCTTGTTTACCATTTATCCCTGGTGATATTGTAAAAGCTGTAATAACCATAATTTTAGCTAAGAAATTATTACCAATGCTTAAAAACATCAAGTCTAATTAACCCATAAATTAGTGTAGTATTCTAGAAGATGAATTATTGTTATCTCCTGGAATACTTTTTTATTTGTGTTCTATTCCCAGTTTGTCCATATTTCTGGTGCATATCCCACTGTTGCCTCTTTTCCATTACGTACTATAGGCGTATTCAACACTTGTGGATTTTCAAGTAAAATCTCTTCTTTAGTTTCCTCTCCTCTTATTTGATCCAAATTTAATTTTTTATAATCCTTTACCTTTGTGTTAATTAGTTTATTTATACCCACTGCATTTTTTACACTTTTTAGCTCACCCTTACTTAAGCCTTTAATTTTTAAATCAATAAATTGATATTTTATTTTTCTCTCTTTAAAAAATCTTTCGGTTTTTTGCGTATCAAAGCACTTTTTCTTTCCAAAGCATTGAATGTTCATTTCTTTTAACTCTCCTTAAAATAGATTAGTATATTTTTTAAAAATGATTAGACTATAATATTATCATAGCTAGTATCACTGTAGCAATTATACCACAGGTAACAGGTATAATATTCTTCCTGGCTACTTCAAAAGGTTCAACCTTACATACACCAGCTGCTGCAACCACGCTCCAAGGTATTATGGTTCCTCCCCCTATCCAAACAGTAATTATTTGACCAAAGGCCGCAATAGCCTCCTTATCTATATCAATAGCATTTGAGAATGTGTGAGCTAATGTTCCGACTATAGGAAGACCTGCAAAACCTGAACCACTAAGACCAAGAAGAGCACTTACTGATGTTTGGATACCTATGACGGAGTATTTGGATAAGGGCACGTTACTAGCCGCATATAATCCTATATCGCTTAAAATCCCACTAGCCCCTGGACCAAATATCTCTATTGCTGGACCTTCACTTCCTAAAAAAAAGAAAGCCCCGATAATTATAATTGGTGCAAATATATTTATACCAAAAGTAAACCCACTTTTAATATATTCAGTAACGTCTCCTAGGGAATTTTTAATACCAGAACGAATTATAGATGAAATTATCATTATTAATGCTGATGTTCCACCTATTAAAGCCGTAGATTCTAAGCCTTGAAGGCCTATTTTTTTTATGAATATGATATCTATTATTAAGACTAATGGAGCAGTTACCGCCATTATTTTTGCTCCTATTAATGTATTCTGCACTAATTCTTTAGGTTCAGTTATATCTGTATCAAAACTAATAGCTTTGCTCTTGTCTTTTTTCATAAGTATAAAGGCTGTAGTAATAGTAACTAAACTCATTACACCCCAAAACGGAATACTCGCTTTAATAATTCCTAGCGGACTATCCAAATTTGCAGCCTTAGCAGTTATTGATGGTGCTGCTTGTAGAACGAAATCACTCGATAAGGCTACACCCTTGCCAAATATACATAATACTACTGCAGCCCATACACGTGGCAACCCAGACTTAACTGCTGCAGGAACCATTAATGCTCCTATAAACACAACTGCAGGTGTTGGCCAAATAAACCATGAAATTATAGTCATGGTAATGCCTAGCACAAAAAAAGACATAGTTTTATTTATCATTAATTTCTTCATTGGTTTTATAATTATCTCATCAGCGCCTATATCTGTGAGTGCACTAGACATTGCATTAACGAGTGCAATAACTACAACCACTTCAATAAATTCCTTCCCAGATACCACTATTGCTTTATATATAATCTGAATAGCACTTAAAATATTACCAGTAAAAATATACCCTATTACTCCAATTCCTAAAATACACGGAAGTATAACATCTTTTTTAAGTGCGATTATCACTATAATTATTACAATTATTATAAGGTACACATAATGAATTAGAGCTAAATTTACCATGCTATTTATTCCTCCTATGTTATAGAATTGTACATAGAATTGAGTATATGCAATATTGAAAGAAAATAATCAAAGTTCAAATATATTGCATGACTTTAACTATGTTTTATGATAGACTTATGACTAATAAAAGTTCATGGCTCTTATCTAAGATTGAATACAAGCAAGGAGGTTAAAAATGTTAAAAATTTGGGGCAAATTAATGAATGATAATAGAATGATAATGGACGAAGTTGCAATGTCTGAAGACCAAGATAGTTATCAAGAAAATTTAAAAATATGTATAACAGAATTGTGTTACAAATTTGATATTTCAACACCTTACTGGCTAAAATCTAATATCAATGAATATAATAAAAGACATAAAACTAGTTTTGATGAAAATAATTTTATAGACGAAATTCACTTTGATAAATTTATGATAGAAGAATTTGAAGCAAAATAAAATAGTGCCGCTGGCACTATTTTATTCATATCTAAGCGCATCAATTGGATCTAATTCTGCTGCTTTCTTAGCGGGGTATATCCCAAAGAAAACACCTACTGCTGAAGAAAACAAAATAGATCCTACTACTGCAGTTAAAGATACAACGGGTGTTATCCCAGCAAAACTACCAATTATCTCTGCACCAACAATTCCGAGTATCATTCCGATTATACCTCCTATTGAGGACAAAATAACTGATTCAATCAAAAACTGCATTAATATTATTTTAGTTGTTGCTCCTACTGCTTTTCTTATTCCTATCTCCCTTGTTCTTTCTGTAACCGATACAAGCATTATGTTCATTACGCCGATTCCACCAACCAGTAACGATATAGCCGCAACAGCACTTATGAATGCTGTAAATATTCCAAGAACGCTGTTAATTTGCTCGAGAACTGCGAGCGCATTATCTGCTGAATATATTTCTTTTCCTCTGTTATTGTGCCTTGATTCTAACATGTTTATTGTACCATTTCCAACAGATTCGCTATTATCTTGTGAATCTGCCATAACAGTCATAGAACTTATTTTAAATTCATTGGACTGTAACGTACTCAAAAAGGTTACCGGAGAAGTTATTATAATCGGTTTACCAGAATTTCCTCCATTTCCAAAAGGAGAGGTTATTCCTTTCTCAACACCTACAATAGTCATCTTTTTAATTATTGTATTCTGACCTACTTTAATACTTTCACCTACAACATCGGAATAACCAAATAGTGTAATTGCATCTGCTTCGTCAATTATTCCTACTGCAGTTCCTTGTTCATATTCCTTTTTACTAAAATATCTTCCAAAGATAATCTCGGTATTATTTATATATGCAAGGTCTGGTGATCCTCCCCTCATAAACGCAGTTTTACTACTGTTTTCAGAAAAAACAGAACCTCTAACTTGAAAAGATGGACTTGCATATTTAATACTTTCGTTTTTTTGTTTTAGCTGTTTAACATCTTCTAATGTAATAAAATCTGTTGACTGCGCATTTTCTCCACTTACACTAACTGTAACGGATGAAGCCCCCAATTTTTCAAATTCACCTGTGATAGCTAATTGTCCTCCTTTACCAAGCGATACTATTGTTATAACTGAACTTATACCAATTATTATTCCAAGCATAGTAAGGAAAGCTCTCATTTTATTTGCCTTTATACTTGATAAAGCCGTTTTTACACTTTCAAATATATTCATTTACTCACTCCCATTATAAAACAATTCGTTTGTTAACAGTTGAATCTGATACGATTTCTCCATCTCTAAACCTTATTATCCTATTTGTATGGTCTGCAATATCATTTTCATGTGTTACCATGAGTATTGTAGATCCTTCGTTATTCAAATCTTTAAATATTTTCATTATATCTTCTGAGGACTTAGAATCAAGATTTCCTGTAGGCTCATCTGCCATTAGTACTGCAGGCGAATTAACTATTGCTCTCGCTATCGCAGCTCTTTGTTTTTGTCCACCAGATATTTCATTTGGCATATGATTTACTCTATCAGAAAGGCCTACTTTTTCAAGAGCTTGTAGTGCTTTTTTCTTTCTTTCCTTAGAAGGTATTCCTGCGTACATCATCGGAAGCTGAACATTATCAAGTAAGCTAATCCTTGGAATAAGATTAAATGATTGAAACACAAATCCTATTTCCTTATTTCTAATATAGGCAAGTTCATCACTACTGAGAATTGAAATATCTTTTCCATTTAAAACGTACTTGCCACTATTCATTTTATCAAGACACCCAAGTATATTCATCAAAGTAGATTTGCCAGAACCAGAAGCCCCCATAATCGCTGTAAATTCTCCCTTTTCAATCCTTAAGCTAATATTATTTAAGGCTATAATTTCAACGTCTCCAGTTATATATTTTTTTGTAAGATCCATTACTTCTAACATTTATATTCCTCCTTGGATTCACTTGGTGAAAATAAAATATAATTATCTTACTGTACCGTCTCATTTACAATTATGCCGTCTTTAATTGAAGTTGAAGGATTTAATATAACTTTATCACCAGTCTTAACCCCTTTAGTTATTTGGACTTCAGTATCAGACTGAGTTCCTACTGTTACCTTAAGTTCGGAAACCATATCTTCTTTAACAACGTATACTAAATATTTGTTGCCTTTTTCTACCTTTAGCGCCTCAGAAGGAATTTTAATAGCCTTTGCAACTTCTTCGACTAAAATATCTACATCTATATCAAAATCTATCTTTAAATCAGGAGCTTTATCTAAAATGTCTATTTCCACTCCTAATGTTATTTCGATTCCAGTTACTCCCACTGCTTTATTGGCTGCAGGATCTATAAATGAGATAGTTCCGCTATAAGCATTAACTCCATTTTCAATGCTAACTTTTTGACCGATTTTAACCTTATTAGCATCATATTTGCCAAGTGATGCTGATGCCTTTAAATTTTCTAAATCTTGAACTACTACAGCTGCTTCCATTCCATTTCCTACAGAACCTATAATTGCGTTAACTTTTGTTACCACTCCAGCGTTTGTGGCTACAATTGTGCTTTTATTCTTCGCTACATTTTGCTTTGCCGATGTTAATGATATCTCTGCTGACTTTATAGCATTATCTGATTGTTTTAATTTCTCAGTTGAAATCGTAGACAAGCCATTCCTTTGCTGTTTAGATGTTTCTAACTTTACTTTATCTGTAGGGTTTTCACTTTTTTCTAAAATGTTAATTTCTTTATCTAAATCTGAGATTTTATTTTTAATATTAGTATTTTGGTTAGATAAATCTTGTTTTGATAGCATTGCATTATCATACTGAATTTGTGCTTGGCTAACTGTTGAAGCCAAATCCTGAGTTTCATAACCTATTAATACGTCACCTATTTTAACTTTGTCACCTACTGACACATTAACCTTTTTAATTTTAGCTTGAAGACCATAATATTCTTTTTTATTTTTTGATTTTACTGTTGCGGTAGTAGATATATATGATTTAAGTTCACCTACCTTAACTACGGAGGTTTTTACTGTTGCAATTTTACTACTTTTTCTCTTTTCACTTATTACAAATACACCACTTAAAATAGCTAATACAATTAAACCATAAATTAGTGTTTTCTTTTTCATCGTTGCTCCTCCTTATAAATGACCAATTATAATTAAACTTCATAATTCATACACTTCTAAAGGATTTCTAAAATTTTTCTAAAATATACATAGAAACAAAAAAAATACACAATATATTCAAAAATTCTTCAGAAATTTTAATAAAAAAAATAGCAGAAGAACAAATAAATGTTCAACTGCTAATTATTAATCTTCATCTTTATCATAAAAATCTAAGTATGAGTGTTTTTCTCCATCCTGCTTCCAGCCTAATATAGAATCCATATTAACATTTTGTGCCGCACTAAAAATAGATTTATCAACACCACTAAAATTCTTCTTTAACTCTTTGACTAAATCTTTAACTTCATTGCGTTTATTTCCTATTTTTTTAGCTGCAACCATGCAAGCGCAGTTTAGTGGCGAAATACCACTGTTTCGTGTAAAATCTTCAATATATTCTTCCTCAATATAATAAAGTGGCCTGATCAATTCCATTTCATCAAAATTTTTAGATTTTAATTTGGGAAGCATGGTCTTAAAATTCCCTGAGTAAAGAATATTTAACATTGTGGTTTCTACTACATCATTAAAATGATGTCCGAGTGCAAGTTTGTTACATTTTAGCTCCTCTGCCTTTGCATATAAAGCTCCACGACGCATTTTCGCACACATATAACAAGGATAATCCTTTGCTATGTTATCAATTATATCAAAAACACGTGATTCAAATATTTTCACTGGAATATTTAAATGTTCACAATTGTCAATTAATAATTCCTTTATATTTGCATGATAACCAGGATCCATTGCAATATACTCCAGTTCAAAATTAACTTTACCGTGAAGTTGTAACTCTTGAAATAATTTAGCCATTATTAGACTATCCTTACCTCCCGAAATAGCTACAGCAATTTTATCACCTTCGGAAATTAACTTATAGTCAATTATAGCCTTAATAAATTTTGACCAAATAGGTTTTCTGTAGTATGTAATAAGACTGCGTTCTATTTCAGCTACTGATTTCCTTTCATTCAGTGGTACTAATATTTCACACCCTTCTCCTGCTATATTTCCCATTAACTCACTCCTTTTTTATTATTCTAAGTAAAAAAGACTTTAGATTAAGTCTAAAGTCTTTTTTAATTTATTTTTACCATTATAGTTATTCATATAATTCTATCTATCAAATAAACCGCCTGTTTTCTTAGTACTCCTTGCTGCTTTCATTTTCTTACCAATTACTTTATCTGGTCTTGAAACAGAACCCTGCTCAGAACTCTTCTTATTCTTCTCTTCGATAATTTTTTTCATCATTTCAATATTATTAGTTGACATAAATGTTTCCTCCTTTAGCAGCCAATCAAAGAATGTTAAATGCTATAGAATTTATGTTTTAATTTATAATTTCTACATTTTATTTTGTACACTCAAGCTTAACTTGTTGCTTTCTCTACATGTCAGTTTACCTTACTTAGCTAAAAAAATCAACATAATGTTTCCTTATCACCTCGTACTAACTTAATGATTAACAATATTGTCCAACTTAGTCAGTACATTTTTGTATCCTTGCTTTATAATATCGTTATTATATAAATTTTCATAGGTTAACTTATCTAAATCAAATGCTATAGCATCCAAGTAATTATCCCCAAAAATTTTTTTAATAAACATCTCATAGTCATTCTTTATTAATGAGAAGTTCTTTTCCTCGTAATGGTACCCTTTTGTATCATTATTTAGTTTTTCTATAATTCCATATAATTGGTATATATAGCTCATTTCTTTTAAATCTAATATCTTTTGTAAAGCTACTATAGCTCCAGCATAGTTGATATTCATTGGTATAGGGTAAATATTACATTTATTATTAACATCAAAATCTTTTAACATCCTTATGCTTTGAAATAGTGTAGTACATATATCTAGCCGAATAATAGCACCATACTCACTTAGCTTACGGGTTTTATTTTGCTCCTCATATTCTTTCTTAGCACTTTCAATTTTATTTTGCGTCTCAACTGCTTTAAAAGTGGAATTTTTATTTATTAACCAGCTAAAGATACCACCTAAAATGGTACCTGTTATGATAGCAATAGAGGTTATCATTGGAGTTACTAGATTATCCGGTATTAATAAAAATGATTGTAGCATCAGAATTACTCCTTTCAAAAAAGTAGTTTCTACACTATAGTAACCATACAATCTTATTTTATTCATTCATCCTCACTCATTGATTTTAAATATATTTTGACAAAACCGTTACAATTAGAGTATTGTTTGTGTATAAGGCTATTTTATATATTTACTAAAGATATAAAATATACTTTAAAGTAATTTTCTTAAAGGAGACCAACTAATGAATACACAAAAGGATAGCAAAGGACAAATAAGAAGTAATATACCTATCGGTATTACAGTAGACGTTGTATTAAAAAAAGACCAAAGAACGGATAAATTAACTAGAGGCGTTGTAAAGAGGTTATTAACAAACTCGGCAGTACATCATAGGGGCATTAAGGTTATGCTCGAGGATGGCCAGGTCGGAAGAGTTCAAGCCATTATTTCAAAATAAATGCTTTAACATTAAAAACCAATTTACCATTATATTTAATGATAAATTGGGTTTTTTATTATTTACACATAAAAAGCTTGATATTTTAGATGAAATGTTGTATACTTAAAAAGTTACTTAGTAATGCGAAATATTTACAAAATCATAAACATTTGCTACATCATAGCAATGTCGGATCATTAAAACACTTAACAATCGAGAAGAAATGAATTGCAATTCTTAAGTTTTCACCCTTTTCATTCTAAAATTTCTTAATGAATTCCTATTAAAATTTTGTTTATTAACCTACTGATAACTCGTATAACAGAACGTGATTTGTTATATAACGATATTGTATTAAAAAAGCAAAAGACTTTTTTTCGCGACCGCACAAACTTATTAAGGGAGGTATATATATGAAAAAAGACGAATTAGTTGAAATTACAGAAGAAGAAGTAATCAATGAATGTTTAGAATGCCTAGACTAAAAATAAGAAGCAAATCTATCACTGTTATAATTCTAGTGTAGGTTGCTTTTTTTTACGTTAATAGATTATTAATATTTTTACTAAATAAACTTTTAAATAAAGGATATTGCTATCATGTATAGAATAAGTATAAGAACAGAATATTCTGTACATGAAAGGGCGTGCGTATAATGTTAACGATTTCTTTTATTGGTGGCGACAAAGAACTACTCGATTTGAAACAATCAGAAAGTGATGCATTTAAAAGTTGGTTTTATAATTTTGAAAACTCTAGGCCTCATGAGGTAAATACTATGGGTAAAAAATATCTCTTTAATAAAAAAGCGATTGCTTATATTGAGATAGAACCTTAAAGGTTCTTATTAAACTAAAGAAATCAATACTTATTATAATAATTTTAATAAAGTACAAAAGCCTGCAATTTAAAAACTGCAGGCTTTTCATTGATTTGGATCTAACTAAAATTTATATTAAGATTATTATTTGAATTCCAGTTCTACTTGAACTATTTCTGAAGATGATCCTATTCTTATAGGTGGTCCCCAGGTCCCAACTCCACTCGAAACAATTACATTATATGGCCCTTTAGTAAGTAAACCAAAATCATTTTCAAATAACCTCTTAGTAATGATATTCGCTGGTAGCAATTGGCCTTTGTGTGTATGTCCTGAAAATTGAAGATCCACACCAGCTTTTTCACCTTGACTAAGCTTTGAAGGTTGATGATCTATTACAATAATAGGTAAGTTCTTATCCGCCCCTATTAGTAAATCATCAATACTTTTTCGTTTTGTTTTAGAATATCTCTCGTATGAGATATCTTCTCTTCCTACAATGTAAAAGCTATTATCTATTAATACTTTATTATCCCTTAATATATTAAAACCTGCAGAATTTTCATATTCATAAACTATCTTATCTATTGACCCTCCATAATACTCATGGTTACCAAAAGCCACGTGAACCCCATATTGGGATTTTATTTTTTTGAATTCTTGGCCCATATCTTGATCAATAAAGGGTTTTATATAATCATCAATAATATCGCCAGCTATTATTACTATATCTGGTTTTAATTCATTTATTTTACTTACTATTTTTGAAAGTCTTTGCTTATCAACAATATCACCAAGGTGTAAATCAGATAGCATTACAACGTTTAATTTTTTTAACTTACCAGCATCCTTGTTAATTTTCAATGCATACTTTGTTGTTTTAAGATTTGTTGCATTGTAAGTTCCATACACTAGCAAAACGGATACAATAATAATCGCCAAAACATTAGACATAGAATATACCTTTTGTAGAGTATTGGTGTTTATAAATGAAAACATTTTTATACCTAATATTAATTTTAGGATATCTATGATTCCTAGTAAAATAAGAAAATATAAAAAAGCTGCCATCCAATATGCGCCAATAATATTAAGAGATTTTTCGAAAAAATGAGGTACTTTATTTTTAGAAATTCTACCTATCACAAAGGAGATTGCAATAAAAATAAACAGCGCCCAATATAGATAAATGCTTGTTTTAGGAATTACCCTGTTTACGAAGAGCCATCCTTTTTTACCAACATAAATGTTAGCTACAATAAAAATTATAAAAGAGAAAAATATTTGAAAATATATCATTTGTTATAGCCCCTCCAAACTTCATATAAAAATACGACCTTAGGTAGTCTCTTTATTAGTCATTTACATAATATATAGGTAGAAATAGATGGTACTATTACTTCATTAAAGCAAATTATAGAGCCTTTGTTTAATCCGTTTTTATCAACTTCATATTCATTTGCCAAAACTTTCCACGCGCTTGCATCAGGTAGCGCTACTTTTATGGATTCGTTATTAGAATTATGAATTATAATCAATTTACTATAATCATCTTTAAATGGTGATGTTAATTCATAAGCTACCGAATTAAGTGGTGTTTGGAGAAAAATCAAGGCTTTTCTTACTTCCTCTGCACAGTCTAAAGTCATAACCTTTTGGCTTTTTCTTAAAGAAATTAACCCTTTAATATATTCATATGTTTCTGTGCATTCAGCTTTTTTGCTCCATAATATTTCATTAACAGCGTCCCCTGCATTGTAGGAATTATGATTTCCCTGTTTAGACCTTAGTATTTCAGTTCCACCTTGAATAAAAGGCACACCCTGAGATGTAAGAATTATGGAGAGTGCTAGCCTATTCATTTTTTCCCTTTCAATTTTAGTATTATTTTCATTGCTTTTTTCTATTTTATCGTATAAGCACAAATTATCATGGGCACTTACGTAGTTAATCGTTTCTCCAGGCTCTTTAGCGAAATTAACTATATCATTGCTATAATTAATACTACCCACAATCCCCTTTTTAACTTCTGTTTCAAGTCCTGAACCACCATTTACAAAACCAATTCTAGTTCCGTCATTATCCCCTTTTAGTGCATCCCTGAGATTGTCATTAAATACAGATAACTGCATACCCCTTTGGCTTCCTTTGCTTAATTGTAATGAAGGATCTAATGCTGATGTTCCACCTGTCCATGGCTCACCATAAATGATAATATTAGAGTTTATAATTTTTGCCTGCTTTTCAATTTCTTTCATTGTATCAATATCATGAAGAGCCATTAGATCAAATCTAAACCCATCTATTTTATATTCTTCAGCCCAAAACTTAATACTATCCACAATAAATTTTCTCATCATTGTTTTCTCAGAGGCAGTCTCATTCCCACACCCTGAGCCATTAGTATAATTACCTTGATCATCCTTTCTATAATAATATCCGGGCACCAAGATATCCATTGGTGAATTCGCAATAGCAAAAGTGTGATTATACACAACATCCATAATTACACTTATTCCATTTTCATGCAGTGTTTGGACCAATGACTTAAACTCTCTAATTCTAACTGTGCCATCACTAGCGTCTGTAGCATATGAACCTTCCAACACATTATATAAATAAGGATCGTAGCCCCAATTATAACCATCTTTAGTTTCATCCACACTTGCGAAATCATAAACAGGCAATAAATGAACATGAGTTATCCCTAAATCTTTAAGGTGGTCAAGTCCTGTAACCACACCTTCGGAAGTTTTAGTGTTTTTCTCAGTAAAACCTAAATACTTGCCTTTATTTTCAATTCCGGAGTTTACGTCTACTGAAAAATCTCTGACATGGACTTCATATATTATTGCCTGGGTTCTATTAATCCCTACAGGTATTTTATGTTTTTCCCAATTATAAGGATTTAAAGAAGAAAAATCTACAATCATACCTCTTTTACCATTAGCGTTTGCACCTTTAGTATAGATATCAGGTGTTTCCTTTTTCTCTCCATCTTTATATACTAAGTAATTATAATACTTGTTTTTAAAATCGCCCAAAAGCACAAGCTCCCAAATCCCCTTATTTACTTTTGTCATTTCATATTCTTCTCTTTTGTCATCTTCATAATTCTCATAAACTAATAGTGTTATTCTTTCTACGGTAGGTGCCCAAACCTTAAATGTTGTACTAAGAGGTGTATAAACTGCGCCTAAATCATTACCATCATATGTTGATTCTTTGTCTTCTAATATTATTTTCATTATCAAATATCTCTCCTTAAAATCTTGATGTTCTCTAACAACTATTGCGTAACATAAAATATATTAATAGCTATTTTATTCATAGTATGTAAGTGTACTTGAAAAATAACCCTAGAAGTCTAGAGTTATTTAGTTGATTCTCTTTCAACTAGTTTTGTGTCAATAATATAATTATTGATATCCTCTTTTACATTTTCTAATTTATTTATTAATAGTTTAACTGCAAAGTAACCTAATTCTTCCGAATTAATATCCACTGAAGATATTGAAGGGTTTCGATAGGCAGCTAGTGGTGTATTATTAAACCCAACAACTGAAACATGGTGGTCTGCGGTTTCGGTAATAGCTTTTGAAGCACCAAAAGCTATTAAATCATCAGTTGTAACAACAGCTGTAGGACTCGACACGCATAATATTTTTTTCATAGCCTCATATCCGCAAGTTTCAGTAAAATCTGTTAACTCTATCATATTTTCGTCTATTTTTAAGCCAAGATTTTCCATAGCTTTTTTATATCCTTCTAATCTATTTATAGTTACATTTAGAGTAGGTGAACCCCCTATAAATGCAATTTTTCTCTCACCGTTTTGTATAAGGTAATTAACAACACTGTACATTGCATGGAAATTATCATTATCAACCCATAAAGTCTCCTCAGTATCTACTGGTTTACCTATTACTACGAAGGGGTAATCTGCTTCTTTTAAATAAGCTATGCATTTGTCATCTTTTCTTACCACTGGTAAAATAATGCCATCAACTCTTCCACTATTGATTAGACTTGCTATATATTCAACTTCTTGACTTTCATTATTACTGTACGTGTACATAATGTAATACCCTTTTTTTTGCGCATAATGACTTATACCTCTCATAATTTGAACGAAAAATGGATTAGCAAATAAATCTTCATTAGTATTTGGCAAAATAAGTCCTATTGTCTTTGTCGTTTTGCTAACTAGACTTCTAGCTATTGCATTTGGGTGATAATTCATTTCTTTCATTACTCTATATACAATTTTTTTAGTTGCATCACTAATTTTCGGATTGTCAGCAAGTACTCTTGAAACTGTTGAGGGTGAAACGTTTGCTTTTTTTGCTACTTCTCTAATTGTTATTGCCATGAAAATTTCACTTCCTACCTTCTAAAATGTTCTACTTTAATTATATAATTAAAGTTATCATAGTGCAACCGTTTGCTAACAAAAATCTCTAATACACAGTTCATATAACTCAATTTTATTTTTGATTGATGAATACTTATAATAACCACACCATATTAATAATAAATGGTAGATTTTCTTGAGAATTAATACGAAATTATCATAGATAAAAAATAATACATATTAATTTATGCAAACGCATTCACAAATGAATAATTTTATATTATTATAGTAGTGTACTGTTTAAAAATATTATCAATTTAATCAATCACACATAAAATTTAAGGGGGAAACTATGAATAACATTAAAGCAATCATATTTGATCTAGACGGAGTATTGGTTGATACTGCAAAATATCATTATTTGGCATGGAAGAAATTAGCTGATGAACTTAATATAGATTTTTCTGTAGAAGACAATGAACGATTAAAAGGTGTAAGCAGAATGCAATCGTTGGACATTATATTAGAGATAGGATGTATCACATTAGATAATATTACAAAATTAGATCTAGCACAAAAAAAGAACAGTTGGTATGTGGAGTATATTACTAAATTAACACCAGATGATATTTTACCTGGTGTTATACCATTTATAAAAAGCATTAAGAATAGCAATATAAAAATGGCTTTAGGTTCTGCAAGCAAGAACTCAATGCTTATTCTTAATAAACTAAACTTAACCAATTACTTTGATGCAATAATTGATGGCACAAAAGTATCTAAAACAAAACCCGATCCTGAAGCTTTTTTAAAGGGTGCTGAAGCACTTAAGGTTTTACCATGTCAATGCATTGTATTTGAAGACGCTGAAGCAGGCGTAGAAGCTGCCATTAATGCAGGAATGCATTGCATCGGTATAGGTTCTGAGAATATCTTAAATAAGGCTGATTTAGTTTTCTCAGGCTTTACTGATATTGTTTTTGATAAATTAGAATTATAGTGTAAAAAATCTTTTGTTATTTTTTACGTATAATAACTAGGAGGTTTTTAATGGAACACTGTTATAAATTAGACGAATGGAATATTATTGAACAAGGGTTTAGCGATGATACTAATGAAATATCCGAAAGCATTTTCAGCCTAGGCAATGGCTATATGGGACAACGAGCAAATTTCGAAGAAGAATACAGTGGTAAATCTCTTAAAGGAAATTATATTGCTGGTGTATACTATCCTGACAAAACAAGAGTCGGATGGTGGAAAAATGGTTATCCAGAATATTTTGCCAAGGTATTAAACTCTACAAATTGGATAGGTATTAGCATTAAAATCAACGATATTTCTTTGGACCTTTCTAAGTGCATAGTAAAAGATTTTGAAAGAGTTTTGAATATGAAAGAAGGATATCTTGTAAGAAGCTTTGTAGCCATACTTTCAAATGGAAATGAGGTTATAGTAAAATCCAAAAGATTTGTAAGTATGACACGTGGAGAAATAGGAACCATCAAATACTCTATAAAACCATTAAATTTTAGTGGCAAATTTGAGATTACACCTTACCTAGATGGTGATGTTGTTAATTCTGACTCCAACTATAATGAGAAGTTTTGGGATGAGATAGCCAAGGAAACTACATCTTATGAAGCATATCTACTGTTAAAGACTAAAAAATTAGATTTCCACATCTGCACATATATGTCCTATGAATTAACGTTAAATGGTAAAACATTAAAACCAATTGTAGCACTAACCCAAAGTGAAAAGTATGTATCTAACACTGCTGTAATTAATTGTATTAAAAACGATGAAATTATAATTTATAAATATGTTGCAAATACTTCATCAAGATATTATGAAGTCGCAGAGCTAATAGAAATAACTAAAGAGCATCTAAAAAGCGCTCAAAAAATCGGATTTGAAATGCTATTAAATGAACAATCCAATGCATGGAAAAACAAATGGAAAGGTAGCGACATAGTTATTGAGGGCGATGTGTCTGCGCAACAGGGTATTAGATTTAATATATTTCAACTAAATCAGACATATAATGGTGAAGATCCTAGGCTGAATATAGGCCCAAAAGGTTTCACTGGAGAAAAATATGGAGGAAGCACTTACTGGGATACTGAAGCTTACTGCATTCCATTTTACTTAAGTACGTCAGATCAAAAGGTATCTAAAAATCTCTTATTATACAGATATAAGCACTTACAAAAAGCTATAGAAAATGCAGAAAAGTTGGGATTTACAAATGGTGCTGCTCTATACCCTATGGTAACAATGAATGGAGAAGAATGTCATAACGAATGGGAAATAACCTTCGAGGAGATACATAGAAATGGCGCTATAGCTTATGCTATATATAATTATGTGAACTACACTGGTGATAAATCTTGTCTTTCTGAGTTTAGTTTTGAAGTGCTAGCAGCTATATCAAGGTTTTGGGCTCAAAGAGCTACTTTTTCAAAGAATATAAATAAATTTGTAATTTTAGGCGTTACTGGACCTAACGAATATGAAAACAATGTAAATAATAACTGGTATACTAATAAAATTGCCTGTTGGACCCTACAGTATACCCTGGAAGTTATAAATTATTTAAGTGAAAATGAACCTGAAAGATTTAGTGAACTAATGGAAAAAATTAATTTAAAAAATGGTGAAATAACTGTTTGGAAGAATATTATTCAAAATATGTATTACCCATATGATGAGGAACTTGGAATTTTCCTTCAACAAGACGGTTACATGGATAAAGAGCAGACATTGGTTGTGGACCTAGATAAAAATCACTTACCATTAAATCAAAAATGGTCATGGGACAGAGTTTTGAGGTCTTGTTTTATAAAGCAAGCAGATGTACTTCAAGGAATTTATTTATTTGAAGATGAATATGACTCAGATACGATTAGAAAAAATTATAATTTTTACGAGGCTAGAACAGTTCACGAGTCTTCCCTGTCCCCTTGCATTCATACAATTTTAGCAGCTAAAATTGGAGACCATGATAAAGCTTATGAAATGTATTTAAGGGCCTCTAGACTTGACCTTGATAACTATAACAACGACACAAATGATGGCTGCCACATAACTAGTATGGCAGGAAGTTGGATGGCTATAGTCCATGGTTTTGGTGGACTCAGAGTTAGAGATAATAAACTCATTTTAGCTCCGTTCATTCCGAAGAATTGGAGTTCATGTTCCTTTAAAATAATGTTTAGGGGCACACTTTTAAATATAAAAGTTACTAAAACCCTTCTTGAAATTCGAAATGAAAATGATTTAGGTGTTAATTTATCAGTATTTAACGCTGATTATAGCTTGAGTGCAAAGGGTTATCTCCAAATTACATTACAATAAGTTAGATTTATAATATTCTTAACTTATATTTTATAATTTTCAATCATATAATATAATTATATAATTGTAAAGAAGATGATAATATGATTCAAGATACAAATTATTATATTAGGTTAAATAGTCGGGTTGAAAAAATACTTAGAACATCTCAATTTTTAGGTTCAGGTCATAATGGTATAGTTTACTTACTGCCCGACAATAGAGTAATTAAAATTTTCAAGAATAAGAAAGTTTGTGAGACGGAATACAATATTCTTAGGAGAACTAGAGGAAGCAAATACTTTCCTAAAGTTTATGAACGTGGTTCTTACTATATTATAAGAGATTATGCAAGTGGACAGCGCCTAGATAAATATATTAAAAGGCATGGCATCAATAGCCAAATATCTCGTAATATAGTAAAACTTATTTGTGAATTCAAGAAACTTAAGTTTAATAAACTAGATATTAGGTGTAAGGATTTATACTTGAAGGAAGACTTTTCTATTATGGTCATTGATCCCAAAAACAATTATTCAAAAAAAGTCATTTACCCTAGACATTTAATGAAAGGTTTGAATAGATTAGGTGTAATTGAAGAGTTTTTATCAGTAGTGCACGAAGTAGATTTCGGATTTTATAAGCTATGGAACTTTAGATTTAAACAGTATCTAGAAAAAAATATAAAATAATATAAGAGGCTGTAGTTTATAAAAATTACGGCCTCTCATACTATTGTCCTATTGCAATACATCTAGTTGTCTTAATTCGTCTAAAAACTGTTCGAAATTTAGTACCCTTGTAGAATCTAATATGATCTTTGCGTTTCTCATCATCCTTTTATCTTCAGTTACAAGTGTATAGTCTTCATTTTTTTCGCAAAGATTTATTAAACCATAATCATTTATAGAAATTTTATCTCCATTGTTAAAATATATATTTTTATTTTGCTCATATTTAATAAAATCGCTTTCTATTACTTGTTGAGTATTGCTAGCACCCGCGTTAGTTATAATATGACCTAATAATTTCATGAATTTAGTTGATAGTACAAAATCTTTATTAAATTTTATATACTCTTTTACAGACAACTCTCCAGCTATATCCTGAGATATTTTGAAATCGATATATTCTGTAGTTTCAATAGCATCAAGTAAACGAGGATATTTATCCCATACTTTTATAACTATATTGGCATCTAATAAATATTCTTTACAAATCATTTTTTTATCTCCTTTTACAAATAATCTAATTAGATTTTCAATAAAAAGATACCAGTAATCATTATTATATCATTAATAACAAAAACTTATCCAATTCTTGCCTTAGTTAAAATACTATCAATTTGCATTTTAACCACCTATAACTAGTATTATTTATATTATATTCATTAATAAATAAATGGTTAACTATAATCTATTAATGACTGTTTTCAGCTTGATAAATCCGAATAATGGCACTATAATTGAAATAGTAATAATTGATTTGTTTAATATAACTACAAGGAGGACAAAATGTTTGATATAAACTATAAACCAACTGATAAAACACTTTGGAAAGGAAGAATTGATAGTGAGAGTAATTTTGATGCCTTTCGATGGCATCAATGGGTGAAAATAATTGATTTACGAGAAAATAATTTAATTCCATTCAAGGGTATGCTTGGATTTGCATTTATAGGGTTTTGTTGCGATGCAGGTGTTAAACGTAATAATGGCAGATCTGGTGCTGCTAATGGACCAGAAAGTATTAGACGAGAACTTGCTAATCTTCCTTGCCTATTTTCTGAAGAAGTAAAACTTTTTGATGCAGGCAACATATATTGTGAAAATATAACACTAGAAGAAAGTCAATATTTACTTTCTAACGCAATAGAAAAAATTCTAAACCTAAACCTTTTCCCGATTGTTTTAGGTGGGGGCCACGAAATAGCTTTTGGGCATTACACTGGAATATTGAATTATTTAAAAGAAAAAAGCAATAAGCCGAGTATTGGTATAATAAATTTTGATGCTCACTTTGACCTTAGGCCTTATCCTACTGGTGGGAGCTCTGGAACTATGTTTAGGCAAATAGCGGATGTATGCAAAATAGATGATTTAAAGTATTCTTATCTATGTATTGGAGTCCAAAAACATAGTAATACTATTGATTTATTTAAAACAGCGGATAAGCTTGGAGCTGAGTATATATTAGCAAAAGATATTGTAGATAGTGATAGTTCGAATGTATTCGAGAAATTGGATAAGTTTATAAAAACTCAAGATAAAATATACATAACCATATGTTCCGATGTGTTTTCAACAGCATATGCACCTGGTGTAAGTGCATCGCAACCTTTAGGACTTGACCCAGAAAGAGTATTAAAGTTCCTGAGGTATATCTTAAAGTCTAATAAAGTGGTTAGTTTTGACATAGCAGAAGTCTCACCAAGATTTGATCAGGACAATGTCACTTCAAATTTGGCAGCAGTATTGATTTTTTCAATAGTTAATTCCCTATGTGAAATTCATAATTTAGATTTATAAATCAAATAATTTACCAAGGAAGGAGTTGTTGTTTTGCAGCTAATAAACAAATCTATAGAAGTTCAAGTATTTTTAAAGGGTAGTAAACAAGCCGTTATTTATAAAGGTGACAGAATTGATGTTTTAGATTTTGAAATGAACAGAATTAAATATAAGCAAATAAGATATTTTAGAAATGGTTTAAGTAAAAGTGAACTAGTGGAAGAAGAATCTATTAATAAAATAGTTAAATTGGAGACATAATAAAACCTACATCCATGTTGTGGATGTAGGTTTTATTATGTTTTTCTATTTTCTTTTTTTATTTTTCGCCTTGTTTTTGTTATCTTGTCTACTACCAAAATTTGTTTTGCCATTCGTATTGGAGGGAGTATTTTTCTTTTTAGAGTTTTTATCTATAGGTCTATCTGAAGTCTTGCTTCTTATATTTTTGCCTTTTAGATCTTTTTCTTTGACCTTTGTGTTACTGGAATGTTCATTATTTTTATTTCCTCTTGGTTTTATTAAACACTTAGGGCCGTAACCAATAAGATCTTCTCTATTGGCCTCGGTTAATGCTGATAACACTAAATCATATTTCATTGGATCTTTATATTGAAGTAATGCCCTTTGCATGGCTTTTTCATGCTTGTTTTTAGGTACATAAACTTCTTGAAGAGTATTTGGATCAAGTCCCGTATAATACATAGTTGTTGAAGGTGTACCTGGGGTTGGATAAAAATCCTGAACCTGTTCCGGTTGGTAATTAATATCTCTAAGGTATTCTGCTAGTTCTACTGCTGAACTTATTGTACATCCTGGGTGACTAGACATTAAATAAGGTATAAGATATTGTTTTTTTTCTATTTTCTCAGTTGCCTTATAAAACTTTTCTCTGAATTTATCATAAGTTTTGCCTGCTGGTTTTCCCATGAATTTTAAAACTTTATGAGAAACATGCTCTGGCGCTACCTTTAGTTGACCACTAACATGGTGCTTAATAAGTTCATTAAAAAAGGTTTCATTTTTGTCTGCCATAATATAATCATATCTGAGACCTGACCTTACAAAAACTTTTTTAACATTTGGCAATTCTCTAAGCTTTCTGAGGATACCTAAATATTCCATGTGATCAACCTTTAGGTTCTTGCATGGGCTAGGATGCAAACATTGCTTATCCTTACAAGCGCCTACCTTTAATTGTTTATCACATGCAGGTTGCCTAAAATTAGCCGTAGGACCTCCTACATCATGAATATACCCTTTAAAATCCTTAAGTTTTGTAATTTCCATTGCTTCTTGAACTATTGAATTTTCACTTCTACTTTGCACAATTCTACCTTGATGAAAAGTTATAGCACAGAAAGCACAGCTACCAAAACACCCTCTTGAACTAACTAAACTAAACTGAACTTCTTCTATAGCTGGGATTCCTCCGAGCTTTTCATAAATAGGATGGTAATTTTTTTGGTATGGCAAATTATAAACAGCATCTAATTCTTCTCTAGTAAGTGGCATTTCTGGTTTGTTTTGAACTAGATACTTATTAGTATGCTTTTGTACTATAATGCCCCCCCTAATAGGATCTTGTTCATCATATTGTATTTTAAAAGCCTGTGCATATTTTTTCATATCAGTGCAAACTTCTTTATAAGAGGCTATTTCAACATAGTCCCCTATACTTTCTATATCCTCTGTAACATAAGATGTTCCAAGCACCTGTGTTATGGCTTTTATATCTATACCCTCATTTAATTTATTTGCAACGTTAACGATTTGCTTCTCACCCATACCAAATATTAGTAAATCGGCTCCACTATCAATTAACATAGATTTACGTACCTTATCACTCCAATAATCATAGTGTGCAAACCTTCTTAGACTTGCTTCTATGCCACCAATTACAATAGGAATATTTTTATAGGCTTCTCTTATTTTATTGCAGTAAACTATAGTTGCTCTGTCGGGTCTAAGTCCCATCTTAGAACCAGGAGAATACAGATCTTTTTCTCTTAACTTCTTACTCACTGTATAATGATTAACCATAGAATCCATATTACCAGAATTAACTAAAAATCCTAGTCTTGGTCTACCAAGTCTTTTAAAATCTTCAGTGTCCTTCCAATCAGGTTGTGCTATTATTCCTACTTTATATCCTTCATTTTCTAAAACTCTTGAAATAATTGCCGTTCCAAAACTGTGATGATCTACATATGCATCGCCAGTAACTAAAATAAAATCCAATTCAGTCCAACCTCTATCTAAAATATCACTTTTACTAATAGGTAAATATTTATTATCCTTCATTATTTCCACCTTCTTTTGTTATAATCGTAAATTGTAACATCTAATTCAAAATACAATTATATCATTGTTTACGATTTATTTCTTTGAAAATAATAAATTAAAAATATAGTTTACATCCCTCTTCAATATTACTAAATGAGCCAGCTTTAGATTCTAATACTGCCCTAGCACCCCTTACCTTAGTTACAACTTGTCCTTTTCTTAAATTTTCTATTTTTTTAATAACCTCCATATGCTCATCCAGGAACAAAACATCAATATTAAATTTCATAAAAAATGTATGTATGCTATTACATGGATTTAAAAGAATAGCGTTATGATGAGGTGTTTTTCTAAACATATACCCAAATAGTCTTTTAGTAAACTCATCAGCTATTAATACATCAAGTATAGTTACACCATTAAATTTTGATTTTTTAATCATCTTTTGCCTCCTATAGTATGTCCATAATTTTAAGAATTGCAGGGCCTAGAATTACAATGAATATTGAAGGGAAGATAAAAAATATAAGTGGAAATAGCATCTTTATAGGCGCTTTCATAGCCTTTTCTCTTGCCATTTGCGTTCTATGTTCTCGTAAGGCTACTGACTCAACTCTTAACACATTTGAAAGACCAACACCTAAATCATCAGCTTGAATTAAAGATGTTAGTAGCAGAGATAGTTCCTTTACTTCACACCTTTCACTCATATTTTTAAGCGCTACTTTTCTTTGTATTCCCATACGTATTTCTTTGAGTGTTTTTGCAAACTCATCACATAACTCTCCGCTTATATTTGCAATTACCCTTGACATAGCACCATCAAAAGACAATCCAGCTTCAACACTTACTGTTATTAAGTCTAGTGTATAGGGTAATTCTTTTACAATCATTTTCTTTCTTGCACTTATTTTTTTTGAAAGATAGAAATTAAAGCAGGTGCTAATAAGTATCATTATAAGCAATGCAAAGAGAAGTGATTTAATAAAACTAACTGTGATTAAATAGATTAATAATCCAAATAATATTGACAAAATCAGCATAATCATAATTCTAGTATATAGCCAATTTTCAGGGGTGCTACTTTTTAATAATCCTGCCTTTTCTAATTTTTTCTTAAGTATATCAATTTTGCGCCTTGGCGTTGCTTTTATTAAAAATTTACTTATTCGCTCGTAAAAAGGTGTAAGCGCTCTTTGTGAGAAAGATGTTTTATCAATATCTAATTTAGTATCCGTATCAATATTTTTTATTTGCTTTATTCTGGTTCCAACGGTTATCTTATTTTTACTTAGAATAATCATAGTTCCATACGAAAACATAAAGATAGCTATAAAACAGATAAATAATAAAATATATAGCAATGTTATCACCTCAACCATTTTTTGTATTTTTTTTATATATCAATTTTTATAATCTTCTTTATCATAATCAAACCTAATATTTGATTTAAAAATGCTGCTATTATCATTCCTAGACCAACTGGTGTAGTAAATAGTGGCATCATATATTCTTTATTAAATAAATAAATGATAAAACCTAAAAAGAATGGAATAGACATTACAATGCCTCCGGCTAGTCTCCCTTGTGCTGTCAATGTTTTAATTTCATTTTGAATCTTTTGTCTTTCTCTTATAGTATTTGATATATTATCCAATATTTCTGATAAGTTTCCACCTATGTCCTTTTGAATTAAAATAGCATTTACTATTAGTCTAAGATCATCTGAATCCATTCTATTTAGCATATTTTGCAAAGCAATTTCTTCAGCAATGCCTAAACTCATCTCTTTCAAAAGTTTCTTGAATTCTTTAGAGAAAGGGTCTTTTGTTTCTTCAGCTACGGCTGATATAGCTTGTAAAAAAGAATAACCTGCTTTAAGTGAGTTTGAAATAATCATTGTACCTTCATTTAGCTGTTCATTAAAGAGCTTAATTCTTTCTTTTTTTCTACGGGATATGATGACTATAGGTATATTCCAAACTATAACGAACACAATAAACACAATAATAAAATCCTTTGAAAGTACAAATGTTAAAAGTGCAAAAGCTGTTGATGAAATCATTTTTATCACTAATAGTTCTTCTACAGTAATAGGACTATCACTTTTCATTAATTCAATCTCTAATTTTTTATCATGATTTTCACTAAGTTTTATATTAGGAATTAGATTTGATAATATTTTCAGAAAACTTGTTTTACTTTTCTTCCTTTTTTCAATTTTTTCTTTTATTACATAATCACTATCATAGTATTTTAATTTCTCAATGGGCTTTTCCTTATAGAATATATTTAGTAGGCCAATTATCAGTGTCCAAACAAAGAAAAAAACAAGCAACATTATAATATATATCATTTTCATCACATCCACTTTTTATTTTAAATACATGAAAAGAATTACACTTATTAATAAAAGATGCCCCCCGGTAGATTAATACCTCTTTCTTTAAATTTCTCAAGAAATTTTGGCATGACTCCTGTAAATGCATATTCTCCTTTTATCTTTCCTTTATTATCTAATCCCTTTTGTTCAAATTTAAAAATATCTTGTAGGATTATAACCTCACCTTCCATACCTTGAACTTCTGTTATATGAGTTACTCTTCTACTACCATCCATAAGTCTTGACTGTTGGATAATTAAATCAATAGCTGAAGCTGTTTGATCTCTAATAGCCTTAATAGGTAGATTCATTCCAGACATAAGTACCATAGTTTCAAGTCTTGATAACATATCTCTTGGAGAGTTTGCGTGACCTGTTGTTAATGAACCATCATGACCGGTATTCATAGCTTGAAGCATATCTAAGGTTTCTCCTGAACGTACCTCTCCAATTATTATCCGATCTGGTCTCATTCTTAAACTATTTTTAACTAAATCTCTTATACTTACTTCCCCTTTACCTTCAATGTTAGAGGGCCTTGTTTCAAGTCTCACAACATGTATTTGAGAAAGTTGTAGTTCCGCCGCATCCTCAATAGTAACAATACGTTCTGTTTCAGGTATAAAGGAAGAAAGTACATTTAAAGTTGTGGTTTTCCCACTACCAGTTCCACCTGAAACAACAATATTTAAACGTCCTTCAACGCAATATTTAAGCAGTTCTGCCATCTTTGAGCTAAGAGTTCCAAAATTTATTAAATCTTCTACTTTAAAAGGATCTTCAGCAAATTTTCTTATAGTAATTGAAGGCCCATCAATGGCTAGTGGTGGTATTATAGCATTTACTCTAGAACCATTGGGTAGTCTTGCATCAACCATAGGTGAACTCTCATCTATTCTTCTTCCAATAGGAGCAACAATTTTTTTAATAACATGCATAACATGATTATTATTTTTAAATTTAGCATCTGTAAGCACCAG
>NZ_JBNMNU010000052.1:0-25646 GCF_051278035.1 Clostridium sp. | reverse complement strand
TTCCATGAACCCACATTCTTTACACCTACTTGTCTATGTAGTTATTGGACTTTGTCTTGTTTAGCAGACTCATCCACAAATAGTTTGCCTGAAAATGTTCGTATTCCTTGGGTCGGAACTTTGCCTATGACTTCCTCCAGCTCACACCTCACGGTGGATACCTTGTCTTCAGCTAGTGGTTGGTAACTACAGACCCCCACAGTGGACTTTCACCACCTAGTTAATTGCCATGCCTGGCACACTAAAAAAGCACATTACGAATGCTCTCAATGTGCTTTTTTAATATTTTATATTTGTTCTTCAGCTCCACGACCCACTCCAAATAAATTAAATAAAATATGCCGCTCTTTTATTGTTTCTATTTTCAAACTATTCAGCATTCTTCAATTCTTTAATTTCATGCACATTTATTATTTTTCTAAGTTGCATCATTGCCTGTTCTATACCTAAATTAGAACCTTCTTCTATTGTAATCATCACATTTGAGTACTCCCTACTTTCACCTTCTGTCATAACGAGACCTCTTATCTGAAATTCTTTTCTTCTCAAAATATTGGTAACTCTCACTAAAGCATCTATACCATTCTCTACCTTAACACTTATAGTTTTATACATTTTAATTCCTCCTTTTTTGGACAAATAAAAAATCTTCCATTCCTATAAACACATATCAACTATGTTTATAGGGACGAAAGATTCGTGGTACCACCCTAGTTCGTAATTTATTATTATAAATTACCTCCTTGTTTTTGGTCAAGAAAACATTAGAATGATTTTCTGTAACCATAGCTCTATATCGGGAGCATCCGTCTTTGTTTACTTAATGTAAAACTCTGCAGTCGATATAATTAATTATGCAATAAAAATTTGCAACTCGTAATTATAATCATTTCAAGTTCAACTCAGCAGCTCAGGAGTGATCATTATATACCAGCTTCAACACCAACTCTCATCAAACATTGGCTCTCTGTAGTTAAACAGTGATATTTTTCTCTCCATCATAGCTTTATTTATTCTATTGACTATCATTATATGTTCGTTAACGCAATTTGTCAATATAAATAATTCTTTTTTTGAAATTTTCTGAATTTTACTTTAATTATCAATTTTGTCATACGCTTAAAGATTTATTGATTTGCAATGGAGCCTACCATGTAATATTACCTAATGCAACCCTGTGTTGACAATTATTAGACAATATAGTAATATTACAATTAATTTATCATGTAAACTTGATATAAGGAGGGTTACAATGCCAATAAAAATACCTGACAACCTACCGGCATTTAAGATTTTAAACAAAGAAAATATATTTACTATTACAGAAGACCGAGCTTTTCATCAGGATATTCGACCTTTGAAAATTATAATTTTAAACCTTATGCCCACAAAAATTGAAACTGAAACACAAATTCTGAGGCTTCTTGGAAACTCTCCGCTGCAGATAGATATTGTGCTTATGCACCCTGAAACCCATGTATGTAAAAATATATCAGAAGAACATCTGATTAAATTTTATAATACTTTCGATGAAATAAAGGATTCTAAATTCGATGGAATGATAATAACAGGAGCTCCAATTGAAAGCGTCCCTTTTGAAGAAGTAGATTATTGGGGTGAACTTAAAAGAATAATGGAATGGAGTAGACATAATGTATACTCAACCTTGCACATTTGTTGGGGTGCTCAAGCAGGACTTCATTATCATTATGGACTTGAAAAACATAAACTGGATAGTAAGATATTTGGGGTATTTAAACATGAAATAACAAAACAAAACGTTAGACTTTTGAGTGGATTTGACGATGAATTTTATGTTCCGCAATCAAGGTATACTGAAATAAGAAAGCTTGATATTGATAAGATAAAAGAGTTACAAATCTTATCCCAATCAAAAAAATCAGGAGTTTACATTGTATCAGCAAAAAAAGGACGTCAGATTTTTGTAACTGGCCACTCAGAGTATGATCCATTAACGTTAAAAACTGAATATGAAAGGGACATAGCAAAAGGTTTAAACATAAATGTTCCAGACAACTATTTTCCGAATGACGACCCATCAAAACCACCTATTGTAAAATGGAGGGGCCATTCTAATCTGCTATTTTCTAATTGGTTAAACTACTATGTATACCAGAAAACACCTTACAATCTGGTGCACCTTGATTGAAGATACACCAATAATTCATAAACATATTACAAAATATAAGAATCCAACTTCCATAAATTTTATCCATTAATCAGTCAAGGAGTAAAGGCAATAGCAAATACTCCTATATAAGAGTTATTGCTATTGCTTTTACTCCTTGACTGGTCATTAACCCCTTAATAAGTCTTAGAACTCTCCACATCATATAAATAATTCTATAAGTTATATAACTTATATTAAAGAACTCTCTGTAATTGTAAGGCTAGAATTATCAGCATCTAACAATGCTTTTGCCCCAAGAGGTATTGTAATTTTAGAAGTACAATGCCCTGCCATAAAATTATATATAGTAGGTTTTTTAGCTATCACTATAATATCATTAAATACCTGCATCAAAGTATAATTAAAATCCTCGTATTTAGGTATACAATTTTTAAAATCACCTAAAATTATACCCACGCAATCCTTAAACTTTCCCGCAAGTCTAAGTTGTGTAAGCATCCTATCTACACAATACGTAAATTCATCTACGTCTTCTAAAAAAAGAATTTTACCCTTTGTATCTATTTCATAAGGAGTCCCTATAGTTGCTGCAATTAATGATAAATTTCCACCTACTATTTTACCGCTGGCCTTTCCGGGTACCAATGATTTAATTTCAATACCTACAGGATTTTTCATCTGTCCTAATGGATTAATATTAGTTATTGCATCAAAATAACTCTCTTTTGAAAACTCATTGAAATTATCTACCATATCTGTAGCAACCATAGGTCCATGAAAGGTAATTAAATCACATATTTGATTTAACACTATATGAATTGCAGTTATATCACTATATCCCATAAAAATTTTAGGATTTTTACTAATCATATTATAATCTAACCTATCAAGAATCCTTGGGGCCCCATATCCGCCTCTTAAACAGAAAACTGCATCAATATTACTATCCTCAAACATTGTATTTATGTCTCTTGCACGTGCCTCATCACTACCAGATAGATATCCATATGTTTCACCACAGCTTTTTCCTATTACAAGTTTAAATCCCTGCGCCTTAAGTGCTTTAATTGACTTTTCAAGTTCATCTACCTGCCTTAATGCGCTAGAAGGTGCAACAAGCCCTATTGTATCTCCTCTTCTTAATACTTTTGATTTATTCATTACATATCACCCCTTCATCGTACCCATGAGATTCTACAAATGTTTTGATGTATCATTTGATCCTATCATACACTGTATTCCTTTCATCTCTTCTCTAGAACGACTTTTAAGTACATTATTAATGCACGCAGTTTAACTTTTTATTTTCATTAGTTTGTGGTATATTGTTCACATAAGTAAATGCTATTAAATCTAATGATATCGATAGCAACTCAAACAAACACAAAATAAAATTCCAATTAAGGTGGTAATTAATATGAATGCAACTATTAATTTATTAAAGTCTCATAAATCTATAAGAAAATATAAAGATCAACCTATAGAAGATGAAAAACTAAAAGCAATTATAGAATCTGCACAAAGTGCTGCAACTTCTAGCTATATTCAAGCTTATACAATTATAAGTGTAAAAGATATTGATAATCGAAAAAAAATAGCCTATCTTTCAGGAGAACAAAGTTATATTGAACAGTGTCCTTTATTTTTAGTTTTCTGTGCCGATTTAAATCGTACTAAAACATGTTGTGAAACTAATAATGTAGATATGGCAGAAGGATTTACTGAGACTTTTGTTGTAGCAACTGTGGATGCTGCTCTTGCCGCCCAAAATGCTTTAATTGCTGCTGAATCATTAGGCCTAGGTGGAGTGTACATAGGTGGAGTAAGAAATAACCCATCACAAATTAGCGAGATTTTACACTTGCCACATGGCGTATACCCTGTATTTGGAATGTGCCTAGGTTATCCTAATCATAATCCAGAGAAAAAAGAAAGATTACCACTAGACGTGATATTTAAAACAGATGAGTATAATACAAATGGTGATGCTGAGAAAATAGAAGAATATGATATTCACATTAAAGATTATTATGAAAGAAGAACTAAAGGTAAAAGATTAGACACATGGACAAATCAAATTGCTAATCAAATGAAGGGCCCTCAAAGACCTCATATGAAAGAATTTTTAGAAAAACAAGGATTTATAATAAAATAGATTTAACGAATAATTACTTTTAAGAAGAACGGACGCCCTACTAGGCATCCGTTCTTCTTTTGCTTGGATTTCTTTTAGTTTTTGTTGTAAACTTCATTTACAATTGAGCCTATATTCTCCACATAACATTCAACTACATCGCCATCTTTTAATACTTTAGGTGGTAGGAATCCCATTCCAACACCAGCCGGTGTACCTGTACAAATTATATCGCCAGGCTTGAGTGTAAATCCTTTAGACAAATCGCTTATAATATAAGCAATATCAAAAATCATATTTCTAGTGTTGGAGTTTTGTCTAAGTTCACCATTAACTTTGCACTGTATGTTTAACTCTACAGGGAAAACAATATCATTTTTATGAACTATTATAGGACCCATAGGACAAAAGGTGTCCAAGCTTTTAGCTTTAAACCATTGCTTGTGCTTTGCTTGAAGGTCCCTTGCTGAAACATCATTTGCAACAGTATACCCAAATATATACTTCTCCGCATCCTCTTGCTTTATGTTTGTCCCTTCCTTTCCTATAATAACTGCAAGCTCAGCTTCATAATCCACCTGCGTCGTAACTTCTTTTGAAAAACAAATTTTATCTCCAGTTGCTATAGCTGGACTAGCAACCTTAGTGAAGTATATTGGATTTTCTGGTATGAAATTATCTGAAATCTGAGTTATCTTAATTTCCTTTGCATGTTCCTCATAATTTTTTCCTATACAAAATACATTTCTCTTAGGGTAAGGAATTGGCGCCACAAGTTTTACCTGTGATAACTCTAAGATAAAATCATTATTTATATTCACTTCACTTTCTAACATTGTTATTACCTTGTCATCTGCAATTTCTATAAACTCTTGTAGCCCATTAATATCAGGTAGATTAAGTCTTTTCATAGCCTCCTTAATCGGAACTATTTTATTTCCTAAAAGTATTCCTGCTGAAGTTTCATTTTTATATTCGTAAGTAACAAATTTCACATTCAGTCCCCCTTTTATTTAATCGTTAATACTGTGATTATATCACAAGTTTAATATGTATCCACTTTAGTATTGTCCTAAATTAATTAATATCAATGCTATAATAACAAGAACTATCGCTATTTGATTTTTTTTAGATAATTTTTCTTTGTATAAGACTACTTCTCCTATACTTATAAATATTATACTTCCTGCACTGTACACAGGAAAAGCTATGGATGTTGCTATAGAATTTAGAGCCATTATAAGAAAATAAGAAGAAAATAGATTCGGTATCCCCACCAACATTCCCATGAGTAAATCTCTTTTCATTACTATCTTATCTGATTTTATAACGAAGTATAAACTGAATAGAAATGCTGTAATAAATATAACAAATAAAAATATGTCTTTATATTCTATTAAAGCATATTTCTGAAATAACTTGTTTTGAAATTCTGCCATACCTCCAAATAGAAACAATAAAATAAGTGTTAAATTTATGCTTGTACTTTTATTCTCATCATGTGATATATTGGCAAAAATTATTGAAAATAAAGCTATAAATATTCCTACCCATTGAATAGCTTTAGGTATCTCCTTCCAGAATATAATAGAAAATATCATAGGCACTAAAATACCAAGCTTGCCAAATGTTCCAGAAAGAGATGCGCCATTTTCCTTTACACTTTTTTGATAATAAAGGAATGACAAAAAGAAAAAAACGCCCCCCAGTATACCAAGTAAGATCGCCCAAATAAAACTGGCATCTTTAGAAAAAACTACATTGTTTTGTGATAAAACATTAATGAACTCAGCAGTAAAATTTGCTAAGGAAAAGTTAATTTTAAGTGGAGGTTTAACTATAATCATTAGGAGTCCTATAGTTAAAGCAGTAAAATAATTTGCACTTGTAACCGCATATCTGTTCATTTGATTGCCTTCACTATACTTAAAAATAAGAGCAATAGATGAGCTACATAATATAGCTAAAAATAAATAAAACATATTTCAAATCCCTTCATAATATATGTTAAGTTAAATTAAATTATCCTTTTTTAATAAATTGAATAATGTGGGTTTTAAATTAAATTCATCAATTAAAATATTAACTTCAGCTAGTGCTTTTTCCTTTTTTTCTTTGGATATGTTAGCTTTTGAAGCCCTAATCAATAAATTCTTAGGTGAATGTGATATATCTATAAATTCTAAAAGCTGTGTTTTATAACCAGAACACTCTAAAAGATTTGCTCTTATTGCATCTGTCATAAGGGCTGAGACTCTTTCTTGTATTATTCCATATTTGGTTATTATTGATAATGACTCTGCTTTTATTTGACTATTAATTTCATGTTGACAGCAAGGAACAGAGAAGATCATCTTACTATTCCACTTTATTGCATTATATAATGCAAAATCAGTAGCTGTATCACAGGCATGTAATGTTATTACCATATCAACTTTATTGTTATACTTAAATCCATTTATATCTCCTAACTCAAAATGCAGGTTCTCATATTTATATCTTTTAGCTATATCATTACAGTTGTTGATTACATCTTCCTTAAGGTCCAGTCCTATCATTTTCACATTAATCTTTTTAATTTCTACAAAGTAATAATATAATATAAATGTTAAATAAGATTTTCCACACCCAAAATCTAATATGGTGAGCTCCGAAAAATCATTATTTTTAATCTCATCATCAATAACTTCAACAAACCTGTTGATTTGCTTGTATTTATCATATTTTGAATTGATAACCTTACCCTCTTTTGTAAAAATACCCAAATCTATAAGTGGTTCTATTATCATACCCTCTTTAAGAATATAATTTTTTTCTTTATTATGTCCTTTATTTGATAGCTTTGTATTATCACTTTTCTTCTTTCCTAAATGAACTTTACCTTTTTTTGAGATTTTTAAATCAAATGTTGTTATATCTGACCAAGCATCAATTTGTTTATAATTTGATGATACATATTCTAAAAGTTTTTCCCCTATCATAGCCACATCAATATTTTCATGAAATATTTGCTTATCAGTACATTTCTCTATTTGATAATATTGTTTTGAAGCATCTTCTTTCAGTATAAAGTTTATTTTATTGTACTTTATATCCTTACTTATTTTATTACTAATAACTAATTTTATAATGTCTTGTTGTACAATTTCATCAATCGCTTTCTTTAACTCTTCCATTTCATCACGCCTTACAATTTATTTTAAAAATATTATCTATACAATAGAATTATTATATATCAAATCAACTAATTCTAACACTCTAAATACAATTAATCATCTATAAATTAATAAAGTATCCTCTTTTTTACAAGAGGACACTTGAATTGGTTTTTTTAGCTTATGTAAATGATATATTTTTGTTAGATTATTTAAATAAACCTTCTATTAGCTTTCCTCTTCTTTTGTTAATCTTTCTAACTGAGATTTCAGCTTATTTATTTTATAATTAATATCGACCATTCTGTTTTCTGTGAATTCTACCTCATTAGGACCATTAGATATTTTTTCCCTTTCAAATATTAAATTTGAGATATCAGTTTTTAATTCTTCAACCTGATTGTTTATAACCCTTTCCGCTTTTGCGGCGTGATTAGAAGAATACAAATTGTAATTTCCATTCATTTTTTTACCTCCTTGCATAATAACACCACCGTGATATTATACTTTTAATCCCTATAATTATTTGCGTTTATTTACTAGAATTATTCCCTAATTTATAATATATTAATCCCTACTTATACTATTAGCGTTTTTATAACAATAATAAAGGACTACCCTTTAGTGGCAGTCCTTTAGCTATTCTATTTCTCTGAGCCCAAAATAGCTACATTTTGGTTATCCAAAATAAATATGTTATCTCTCCATTCTAAAGTATTCATAATATAACCTAACGCATCTGCATTGTACCTTCCAGCTATTTTCTGATACGCAAGTAGGGAAAACACTTTATTCGAGTCAAAATCTACAGGATATAAACCACTTAGCGGATTTACAAATCCCTCTATCGGAATTTTTAATTTTCCGTTGTCGTCGTATATTTCATTTAAATAATCAGCATCTTTATTGGATATGTCTATAATGTATTTTTTATTATTGTTCACACTAATAACGTCAACCTTATAGTTGTCTTTAAAACTAACATCGTATTGATACCTTTCGTTAAATAAATTAAAATCAAACATTAACTGTATTTTATTGTTAAGGAACGAATAAATGTAGTAGTACATTGTTCCTCCACTACCACCTGTCGCAATACTTATTAATATATCATCTACAGTATTCCCTGTAAAATCCCCCAAAAACAGTGTAGGGTTATATCCAGCGTTAGCACAAAGTGTTATGCTAGTAAACCTACCTGTACTTCCACTTTGTATTCTAAGTGTGATATTTTCAGTAAGTGGGCTATCCGATGTCTTGATGCCTGTCAAATAAACATTATCAAGTATTCCATCACCGTTTACATCTCCACTTGCATAAGATACAATAATGGGGCATATAACATTACCTCTAAAATAACTATTATACATAGTAGCTCCTTCCTCTATTTAATCTTTGTATAATAACTTACGAGCTAAACTTCAAAAATGTTACTTTTACAATATAATCATATTAACAAAATTTAAATCCCTTAACTTTAATGGTATAATAATTGTTCTAGATGAAGAGTACTTTAAACTAAATATATAGCATCATATTTGCAAAATGAATTTTCAAAATAATAAAAGAAGGTGATAAAATTAACAATAAGCTTACTAAAAAAGACGTTGAACAACTTCAAAAAGAATTTGATTATCGTAAAGGGCCTTTGACAATGGAAATCGCCCATGAAAAAATGGTAGCTGCAGCTCACGGCGACAGAAGTGAAAATGCAGAATATAAAGCCGCAAAATCAAGCATGTATGACAACTATAGAAGAATGGGTTATTTAATTAAGATGATTAGATCTGCCGAAGTTATAGATGATGTTATCATTAATACTAAAGGTGCAAATATTGGAGATAAATTACTGATAAAATTTGAAGGACTTGATGATATTGAAGAAATTAAACTTGTAACAACATTACAAGTGGATATACCGGGTGGCAAATTTAGTATTGAATCGCCAATAGGACGCGTTTTGTTTGGAAAAACAATAGGTGATATTGTAGAGGTAGAAGCTCCTGATGGAAATTATAAAATAGAACTAATAAATATAAACAATGAGTAAAAATTCTTTATATATTAAATGCTCTAGCATCTCTGCTAGAGCATTTTTAAATATCGTGTTATTTGGGTTATTTCTTTAAGTAATATTCCATTACCTCTTTAACAATAGGTACCACATAATGACTTCCCGCACCCTCTATTAACATTGATATTACTATTTCAGGTTTTTCTGTATCCATACATATAAACCATCCATTTTTTTGTCCTTTTTCATCTTTGCTACTCTTGTTTACCTCTGCGGTTCCAGTTTTACCAGCAAGAGTTATCCCTGATATTTTTGCTCCATTACCTGTACCACCTGTTTTATCTATTACTGAAATCAGATCATTTTTTATGATATTTACATTCTCCTTAGCCATAACATTTTCTTTCCAAACCTTCGAAGTTATCTTTTCATTAAATGTTTCTAGAGTTGGCGACATAATATTCCCCTCGTTAACAACTGCACTGTATGATAACGCAAGGTGGAGAGGACTCATAAGGACCTGTCCCTGACCATATCCTGTATCTGCCAATGCTATTTCAGTTTCAATCTTGCTATCATTAGCAATTTGTGATTTTCGAATGTAAAAATCCATTGGAATCTCTTCTCCTATTCCAAACTTACTGCTTCCTTTTATGAATTCCTCTTTACCAATTCCTAGGGCAGTCTTTGCAAAGTATATGTTATCTGAATATACCAATGCATCCGCTAAATTGACTTCCGCACGATTGGAAACCCTAGTAATTGTATAACCTCCCCAAGATTTATCCTTTTGCCAATCTAGACCGTCTATTTCTATAAGTTTACTTGGGTCTATCTTACCTTGCTCTAATCCAATGGCAGTCGTTATCAATTTAAATGTAGATCCCGGCGAATATGTCTGTATAAATCTATTATGAAATGGGTCAGCACCAATATCTTGAAGCTTCTTCCATTTTGTTTTTGTGGTATTAGATTTATAAGTGGTATATGCATTCGAATCATATGATGGGGAACTAACTAAAGCCAATACTTCTCCGGTCTTAGGATTTATTGCTGCACTAGCTCCTGCTTCTTTATTCATTGCTTCATATATTTTATTCTGAAGAGCTAAATCTACTGACAGTGTTATATTTTCTCCAGCTTTAGATTCTTTTTTTATAACTTCTGCTTTTAGAGAATCGTTCTCGTCCGTTATGTATATTCTTCCTCCATTTTCACCCCTAAGTCTTTTTTCATAAACCTTTTCCAGACCATCTGCGCCAATTCGACTATATGAATTATACCCTTGCCCTGACATTTCCTCTAGTTCGTCAGCCTGTATTGGTCTTATGTACCCTATAAGTGATCCAAAGGCTTCCTTACCTGCATATATTCTTCCAGTAAATTCTTTAAAAATCACACCTTTAAGTTCATTAGCATCAGATGTTTTTTTACCTTTTACTATGTTAATGATTGGTATGAATTGAGTAGATTCATCATTACCTTCTAGTTTAGCTTCTATGATTGATGCGTCAATATCAAGAATTTTAGCTAATTGTAATATATTATTATCTTTATCTATAACAAAATCTATAGGATTTAATCCCAGGGTAGAAATTATTTTGTTTTCCGCAAGAGGATCCCCATTCCTGTCATAAATTTCTCCGCGTATAGCAACATCGGATACTATCTTGACCTTATCTCCTACTTGCATACTAGGGAATATCATTTTTTCATCCCAGGCTATCGTCCACTTGTTTTCACCGTCAACTTTTTCCTTCACCACATTTGCTACATAACCAGGCTGATCTAATTGACCTACAGCTGTTTTCATGGATATAGAAAATGGTATGCTAATTGTCTTTTCCTTTCCTTCCACAATTTCATCTTCATTATTAAGTTTTATTGAGATGCTCTCAGCCTCTATTCCACCGTAAATATCAGTATATTTCTTAACAAAATCATCTTGTTTTATTCTTTCCTTAGTTTTGCTTGAAAGCATGCTATACATTCTTTGGTAATCTTTCTCTACCCAACTATTTTTATAAGTGTCAAAAGTTTTAGTTGCACTTTCCCCTTTTGTAAAAACGCCAAGCATAAATGCTGCTATTAATATTGCTATAATGGTTAATATTACTAAAATAAATATTTTTATATTCCTTTTGGACATTTTATATACCACCCCTGTAAATATCTCGTGTATTGTAATATACACACATTATTTTTACTTAATTATAACATATAATAACTAGTTATCCTGTACTTCAAAACTATCTTCATTGCTATGGACAAAAATACTATAATACAAATTATAGTGGATATAAAGTTTGATGTCAAAATTCATAACTCACATATCACATAATGTGTTAACAACCTAAAAAGCACACGCATTGCATTATATTACATACAGTGTATTATAATATAATAAATTTATAGAGGTGATTTAATGTACAATTTAAAACCAGAAACTTTTGATTTTGATACAGTCAAAGGTATTTCTACGAAACAGCTCCATGAACATTACAAATTATATTCTGGGTACGTAAAGATTTTAAATGAAATTTGGAATACTCAATATAATCCTGCGGATTATATTGATAGTAACGCCACTATGTCTAGAATGCGTAGTTTAAAGCTAGGAGAAACATATTCACTTAATGGTGTAAAACTTCACAATCTTTATTTTGAAAACATAGTAGGAGGAAATAATATTCCTTATGGTCCCATATTGAATGCTATAGTAAATCAGTTTTCTTCTTACGATAACTTTATAAGTTACATTACAAATGTAGGGTTATCCATGAGGGGTTGGGTAGTTCTTACCCTTGATTTACTTGATAATAAATTGCACATAATAGGAAGCGATTCACATGATAATGGTGCCGTTTGGCTTTCCTGTCCAATATTAATCATGGATGTTTATGAACATGCATATTTTATGGATTTTGGAACAGATAAAAGAAAATATATTTCTACCTTTATTGAAAACATAAATTGGAAAGTATTGAATCATAGATTCCACGAATGTGTTTCTTCAACACAGCTTATTAATATGAAAGATCATAGATATTATCCATACATCTCTTTTTAAAAATTCTCTCTTTAATTTGTATAATACCATTATTATAATAATAGTTGACATTATCTGTTTTAAATTAGTAAAAGCCCCCATCACAAATTAAAAACTGTGATAGGGGCCTCTATTAATGTAAAAACATCTAGACTTATTTTTTAGTATTAATAATAATTTCCTTTCCTTCTTTACGCATCTTTGCAAATTCAGCTGTTGCTGTGAAAAGCGCATCTGTTGATGAATTAAGAGCCGTTTCGAAGGAGTCTTGTAGAACGCCTACTATAAAACCTACACCAACTACCTTCATAGCAATATCATTTGGAATTCCGAATAAGCTAGCCGCTAGAGGAATTAGTAATAGCGAACCGCCAGCCACTCCAGATGCACCGCAAGCACTAACAGCTGCTAGTATACTTAGAATTAATGCTGTAGCCATATCTACCTCAATACCCAACGTAGTAACCGCGGCAAGAGTCAAGACAGTAATGGTAACAGCTGCCCCTGCCATATTAATAGTAGCACCTAGTGGGATGGATACAGAATACGTGTCCTTATCTAACCCAAGTTTTTCACACAAACTCATATTTACAGGAATATTTGCAGCTGAGCTACGTGTAAAGAAAGCTGTAATTCCACTCTCTCTTAAACACATAAATACAAGTGGGTATGGATTTTTACGAATATTTACGTATACAATGATTGGATTGACAACAAGAGCCATAAAGACCATGACACCAAGCAGAACTCCAAGTAATCTTCCATAGCTAAGTAATGCCGAAACTCCGTTTGTAGCAATGGCATCAAAAACGAGACCCATGATACCTAGTGGTGCAAAATTAATTACCCATCTAACCATTTGGGTTATTGCATCTGAGAAATTATTAATCATTGTTTTTGTAGTATCAGGAGCATTTTTTAAAGCAAATCCAAGAAGTAATGCCCAAGACAATATGCCGATATAATTGGCATTAAAAAGTGCTTTCACTGGGTTATCAACAACATTTAACAGTAATGCTTTAAGAACCTCTACTACGCCACCTGGTGGTGTCAAATTTTCAGCTCCCGCAGTAAGTGTTAATGTTACTGGGAACATAAAGCTTGCAGCAACTGCTACAAAACCAGCTAAGAATGTTCCTAAAAGGTAAAGGCCTATAATTGATTTCATATTGGTTTGATGACCACTCCTATGTTGAGCGATAGCTGACATTACCAAGAAGAATACCAATATAGGTGCAATCGCTTTCAGCGCACCTACAAATAAAGAACCAAAGATGACGATTGGTTTTGCTTGTTCTGGAATCGTTATAGCTAAAATAATACCTACAATTAAACCAATAATTATTCGTTTTACAAGACTCATTCCATTCCATTTTTTCATCATATTTCCCATAATATTTTTCCTCCTAAAGTTAAAATAGAAACAAAACAGCCCATCTATTTTAGACATGCTATTTGTCGAACTAATTATTTGTAATAATCGTACGATTGTGACAATTTTACCACAAATACTTGTCCATGTATATAGAAATCAAATGGTATTAAATTGAAAATAAAGTTTTGCCTTTATTATATCCTTTAGTTTACATAGATGTCCTGTGACTTTCCTCTTATTTCAGGGTATCTTCTAAGGCTTATGCTCCAGGTATTTCTAATACTGCTCCTCTATTACCCGATGTCACTAATGCTGCATAACGTGCTAGATATCCAGTGGTAATTTTGGGTTTCCTTGGTTTCCAACTTGCTCTTCTAGTTGTCAGTTCTTCTTCTGATACGTTAAAGTTTATTGTGTTTGCCATAATATCTATTTCAATTATATCTCCCTCTTCAACTAATGCAATGTTTCCTCCTACCGCAGCTTCAGGGGAAACATGGCCTATTGCCGCGCCTCTTGATGCACCACTAAATCGTCCATCTGTTATAAGTGCAACTGCGCTACCTAAACCCATACCTATGATAGCAGAGGTTGGATTAAGCATTTCTCTCATTCCTGGACCACCCTTAGGACCTTCATATCTTATTACTACTACATCTCCTGCTACAATCTTACCGCCCGTAATTGCTACATTTGCATCCTCTTCGCATTCAAACACTCTTGCTGGTCCTTTATGCTTCAACATCTCTGGTACAACCGCAGATCGTTTTACAACACAAGAGTCTGGTGCTAAATTGCCTTTGAGAACTGCTATTCCACCTGTCTCACTGTATGGATTTTCAATGGGTCTAATAATATCGTTATTCGTGTTTATACAACCAACAATATTTTGTGATACTGTTTTCCCTGTGCATGTGATAATGTCTGTTATTAGTAATCCTTTTTTGTCAAGCTCATTCATAACAGCATATACACCTCCTGCTTCATCAAGATCTTCCATGTAGGAGTTTCCAGCTGGTGCTAGGTGACAAAGGTTTGGCGTTTTTGCGCTGATTTCGTTTGCTATATCAAGATTAAGTCTTATTCCTACTTCGTGAGCGATCGCTGGTAAATGTAGCATACTGTTTGTGCTACAACCTAGTGCCATATCTATGGTAAGTGCGTTCATAAATGCATCATTTGTCATAATGTCCCTAGGCTTAATATCTTTTTTTAGTAGATCCATGATCTGCATTCCGGCATGTTTTGCTAGCCTTAATCTTGCTGAGTATACAGCCGGTATGGTTCCGTTACCTTTAAGTCCCATTCCCAAAGCTTCTGTTAGGCAGTTCATACTATTAGCCGTGTACATACCCGAACACGATCCACAAGTTGGGCATGCTTTCATCTCATACTCTTGTACTTCTTCCAATGACATCTTGCATGCTGAGTATGCGCCCACTGCTTCAAACACTGAAGATAGGCTTGTCTTCTTTCCATCTATTTTTCCTGCTAGCATTGGTCCACCACTTACAAAAATTGTTGGAATATTAACTCTTGCAGCCGCCATCAAGAGACCCGGTACATTTTTATCACAGTTTGGTACCATTACGAGTGCATCAAAAGCATGTGCCATTGCCATTGCTTCTGTAGAGTCTGCAATTAATTCTCTAGTTGCAAGCGAATATTTCATCCCCTGATGTCCCATTGCAATACCGTCGCATACTGCTATGGCTGGAAATACTATAGGAGTTCCCCCAGCCATCGCAACACCAAGCTTTACAGCCTCCACTATTTTATCTAAGTTCATGTGCCCTGGTACAATCTCATTAAAAGAGCTGACAATACCTATTAGTGGTCTTTTAGCTTCTTCCTCTGTCATGCCAAGCGCATTAAGTAGAGATCTATGTGGTGCCTGCTGAATACCTTTTTTTACTGAATCACTTCTCATATTTCTCATTCCTTTCTTTTTTAGATTTTAATAACATTATTAAATTCATTTATACTATTATAATACATTTTCCCTATTAATACTTACCATGGACTTAAATATATTACCAAATATTAATATTAACATCAAAAAATTAATACAGAAAAAATTTGTAATATAATAGAAGGCCATAAGCCTTCTATTATATTTTTATTAAAATAATTTAAGATTTATATTGATTTTTCCATTTATAAGGCAATATGCTGTATCTTCTTCAACTTTTAAATATACTTCTACAGTTTTAATTTCTGAAAGTTTATGAGATTTTGCCCATTCTTCATTAACTTTATCTAGTATCGTTTGTTTACAAAATTCTTTTCCCTGATATTGAACGTAGAATGCAACATCATTTTTTTTAACTGTTCGTTTTTTTGCAGTGGTTGTTGCTTTAGTAGCTTTTGCTTTAACATTTTTAGCAGTGTTTTTTAGCGCATCCAAAGTCTTCTGCATATTTCCCTTTGTAACAACATCAGAAGCTATTTTCCTTGCTGATTCTGCTGTTTCTTCAGTTGACTTTATAACTTTTTCTTTTGTTGTCCTTAAAGTCTTTTTAGCAGAATTAAATGTATTTTCTTTTTTCATACTATTGACCTCCATTCATATTTTTTTTATTATTAACTAGATTGGATACTTTATTAAAAAATCTTGATTATTGATAATTTTGAATTAAATTAAGTATTTCTTACATAATCATTTTGTTGTATAGTTTTACCATAACAGTCTATTTTATGATATAAAATTCTAAAAGGTTACCTTGCAATCATCTAAGATAGCCTAATATAAAAATCAAAATTAGTACTTAATTTAGTAAAAACTAGAAACTGGAGTTTTCGAATAGTTTATAGACTTTATACCCAGCCCCGGATCATCTGTAAGCATTATTTTAGATTCATTAAAGATTGCCCCCCCATTTATGGGATCATATTTATATAGAACAGGACCATCTAAATCGATTTTAGTTATAATACTCTTTGCACAAGCTAAATGAACAGCCGCTGTTACACTTACCTTTGCTTCTAGCATACAACCTATCATGCACTGAACTCCATACATTTCTGCTAAAAAACATATTTTAAGAGCGTTATATATCCCCCCCGTTTTCATAAGTTTTATATTTAAAAAATCTGCTGCTCTCCTCTGTAAAATATTTAGAGCATCCATAGGAGAAAATACACTTTCATCTGCCAAAACCGGTATATATATATTATCTGTTACAAATTTTAATCCATCTATATCATGTGCTGAGACTGGTTGTTCTACAAACTCTATTTGCAGACCTGCATCCTCCATTTTTCTTAATATATTTACAGCTTCCTTCGGCTTCCATCCTTGATTTGCATCAATTCTAAGATTAACATTATAACCCACAGCTTGCCTTATTGATTTCATTCTTTCCATATCGCGAACTGAATCTTTACCAACTTTTATTTTCAAAGTATTGTACCCTCTTTTTATAGCCTCTAAACTATCCTTTGCCATTTCTTCAGGGTCATTCACACTTATTGTTATATCCGTTACTATTTCTTTTCTATATCCACCTAGTAGCTTGTATAAGGGTGCGCCATATAACTGTCCATATAAGTCATATAGTGCCATATCTACTGCCGCTTTTGCACTTGTATTTCTCAGAACACAACTTTCAAGTTTCAATATTATCTCTTCAAAATCTTCTATTTTCATGCCTATCATACTTTTCTTTATATGATCTTCTATAGCTCCTATTATACCTCCTGCGGTATCACCAGTTATTACTCCTGTTGGTGGTGCTTCTCCAAAACCTATATTCCCTGTATCCGTATGTATTTCTACTATAATATCCTCTACACTAAAAACTGTTCTTACCGCAGTTTTAAATGGTGTGCTAAGAGGTACAGATATTCGTCCTATTTTTATATCAATTATTTTCATATCAATTCCTCCTACATTTCATATAATAAAGCAATATCATATTTTTGTTATACACAAAAACCACCTCAGAGTTATTATGTATTATATTAACTTATTCAATTATAAATTACTGTTTTACCTATAAATTATACAATAGAAATAATTTTACCTACTAGAAGTAGCAGTCCAGTCTTTATAATATATATTGCAAGGAATTGAAGAAATGCAACATAAGTAAATCCATTTTTGAAAAAGAACGTAAATAAAACCCAGTAAATGAACTTCATTTACTGGGTTTTATTTGCGTTAATGTTATTGTCATATATATAAACAAAACAGATTAGTAATTTCAGACCTAAAAACCATTAGAGTCACTTAATAACTACTTTATATAAGCATCCGTTACCTTGGCTACATAATCATCGGTTCCAGAGTTTGCAAAAACTATTATAGATTGCTTCTTGTCCCCTGGTATCTTTACACAGAATCCCTCTACTCCATTTATCTTTTCACCTTCATATTTCTCCACTTCTACTTCACTTCTATATGCAATTCCATAATCTTCTAGTATTCCAGCAATTCTATTTTCTACCTTTCCGGTGGGACATTCAAGCTCTTTTATTCTTTCAATTGCATCCTCTATATGTGACATTAAATCATCTCCTAAATGTGTTTATTTTAATGTTTATTATACCCTGTTAGTTATCTTTGATTCTAAATATATTTATATTGGTTTCATAAATATAAAAAAATTAGAGGTTGTTTCGCCTCTAATTCCATAATTTATATAAATTTTTTTTTCTAATATCTTATATATTAGAAATTCTTAACTAACATAACATTATATTTTTTAAAATCACTCTATTATGAATAAATTTTTAGTTTCATAAAAAATGTAATTCCAAAAAATAATGAAGAAATTAATACCATCGTAGCACCTGAGGCAGACCCCAAAAAATAGGATAAAATAAGTCCTGATACACCTGAAATAAGTGCAATTGCTATAGAATATATATGATATTGCCTTATATTGCTAGAAATATTTCTTGCAGCTGCCGCTGGCAAAACTAACATAGAACTTATTATTAAAACTCCTACCCATTGAATAGATATTGTTACAATAACCGCAACAGTAATTGTAAATAAGTACTCATAAAATTCAACATTAATTCCTCTACTTCTTGCCAACAATTGATTTACACTTGCTAAAAGAATCTTATTGAAGGCAATTGCCCAAATAATAATTACAATTATAAATATAATTGGAAGTATTAACAAATCAATTAAACTAATACTTAATAAATCACCTATAAGATAAACAGAATATTTTGTAAACCCCCCCCTGAATGATAATATTACAACACCCAGAGCAACTGCTGTAGATGCAAAAACACCAATTATGGTATCTGTTGATGAAGTATTTACATTTTTAACCTTAATTATTACTACTGCAAGCATGAGTGAAAATGCTAGCATAGACCATATTGGATTTTTCACACCTAAAATTACCCCAATGGCTATTCCAGTGAGAGCTGAGTGTCCTAAGGCATCTGAAAAAAAAGCCATTTTATTATTTACAACCATAGTACCAAGTAGCCCGAACATAGGAGTAACCAATAAAACCCCTAATAATGCATTCTTCATAAACACATAATGAGCCCACTCAAATGGGAGTAAAAAATCTATTAGATTATACCATAAAGACATTAATCATCATCCTCTTCATTTTTGTTTATCAAGACTTTATTCCAATCTACACCAAACACATCAATTACTTTCTCATTGCTAAATACTTCCTCTGTGGTTCCACAGCATTCAATGGTTTTATTATTGATAAATGCAATACGATCAGCGTATTTTGATACTAAAGGTAGATCATGAGAAACTAAAATAATAGATAAATCATAATCTTTTCTTAAATTTGATACAGTTTTATAAAATAATTTTAGACCATTTTGATCAATTCCTGATACTGGCTCGTCTAATAATAGTATATCTGGTATAGGCTGAAGAGCTAATGCTAAAAGCACTCTTTGCAATTCTCCACCAGATAATACCCCTAAACGCTTGTCTATAAGGTATTCCCCATCAACTAGCGATAAACTTTCTAGAGCTTTTTTTCTTGTGTTTTTTGAAATAGAAACCCAAACAGGTCTACTACTTAATGTAGCTGAAAACATATCCAAAACACTTACTGGTGAACTATAATCGAAATCTAGTTTCTGAGGCACATATCCCATTTTAAGTTTACGTACAAGCTTTTTGTTCCCATCTACAAACGTAATATGACCTGAATGGGGTATTCCCCCTAGTAATGCTTTTATTAATGTACTCTTTCCAGCGCCATTTGCACCTATTATAGCAGTCAAATCTCCACAATGAATGTGGAGATTAATGTCTTTTAGTATTTCTGCTTTTCCAATAGTAACACCAAAATCCTGTATTTTTGTACAGCATAACCCATAGCTACATTTATTACAATTTATGCTTCGAATTTTATTACCATTTGTCATTCTATTACTAGTTGTAATTTTATTACTATTTATCATTTTAAGGCCTCTTCCAATACTTTTAAATTACTTTCCATAATGTTAATATATGCGTCTTCATCCATAGGTCCTGTAACAGCTGGATCAAGGGTATAAACTTTTGTATCAGTTTCTGTTGCTATCGTCTCTGCAGATTTTGCAGGGTATTGTGGTTCTGCAAACAGTGCTTTTACTTTTAGTTTCTTCACCTGCTCAATGCTTTCTTGTAGTTCTTTTGCACTTGGCCGAGAACCAGGTTCACGTTCGATAACTCCTACTATGTTAAAATTAAATTCATTAGCAAAATATGGAAACGCCTCGTGGAAAGTAATAATATCACGATTCACAATAGCATCCAATGATTTGTGCATTTTTTCTCTTTCAATCTCAAGTTTCTTAATATATATGTCTGTATTCGATTTATATTTTTGTGCATTATTAGGGTCTAAAGTAGCTAACTGCTCTCCAATATTTTTTACTTGAGTTATAGCGTTAGAAATACTTACCCATACATGTGGATTATCTCCCTCATCGCCTTCACTTTTAATAAGCTCTATTCCTTTGCTAGATTCAATTACTTTAAGATTCGGCATTTGCTGTGTTACCTTATCCATGTATGATTCCAAGCCTGCACCATTAGTTACAAACACCTGTGCACTATCTAATGTTTTCATGTCATTAATAGTAATTATATAATCATGAAGGCAACCTGCCATTGGTTTTGTCATACTAATTACTTTTACATTTGGAACATCCTTAGCCACATTCAATGTAAATATATACATAGGATATAGCGATGCTACAACTGTAAATATTTTTTTATCGCGTTCTTCTGCTCCATATGAAGAATTGCTATTTTTTTTGGAAGTACATGCGGTTAGACCTACTACACATACGAGTATAATTGTTATCATTTTAGTAATTATATTCTTAATTTTAAATCCACCCCTTAATCAAATGCAAGTCAATTGCATTTGCAATTCTTTTCTATTATATAGTTACTCATAAAAAATTGCAAGCCTATTTCTTAATCTTACTGTGAAAAAATCTCTTTTATTCCATTTTGCAACCCTTTAGCTAACTTATTCTGATATTCATCACTTGCAAGTAAAATATCTTCTTCTAGGTTAGACATAAATCCCATCTCAATCAAAACAACCGGTACCTTAGACCAATTAAAGCCAGTCAAATCCTCTCTCTTTGATATACCTCGGTTCTTAGCTCCAGTTGTACTCACAAAATTATTCAAAATAATTTCTCCATACTTTTGACTAACTTTATAAATATTTCCTGCATAGCCAACAGGTTCTGGCACTAAAATACTTGCACCCTGTGCACTAGCAATATCATTAGAATCACAGTGGATTCTTAAAACAATATTTGCATTGTTGTCATTTCCAATTTTTCTCTATTAATATTGCCTGGATTCTCTTCGTTACTGTTTTTTGTCATTATCACATTAAATCCATCTTTATCAAGTAAAACCTTAAGCTTCTTCGCAACCAACATGTTAACTTCGTATTCATTTAACCTCGTTGACACTCCAGCTGCCCCACCTGGATCCTTTACTTTTAAAACCTTTGAGTATGGTGAATTTTTTTCCATGCCTCTATTGCCACCTTTAGCATGACCTGGGTCGATTACAATGACTTTTTTAGGGGTTTTTACTTTGGTTTGTTCATATATTTTAACATCAACTGAATTATCTTCTTTATTTTCTATGACATTTAGTTCTTCTTGTTTATCTTCCCTAGGAAGTTTACTATTAACCACTGTCTTATTATCACAGACAATTAACAGAGTTATTAATGTTAGTGTTAGTGCTAGTAATAATTTTCTCATTTTCTTTGTTTTAGCCTCTCTTTCTTTAATCTTTACCTACTTCTATTGATTTAATCTTATTTTAACATGGTTTAACGTTTTTTTGTGGAACATTTAAGCACAAAAGGATTTCATTTCCCTGTACCCTGCTGCTATCTACCCATACTTATATATATATGCTTCTTTAAAGTACTCATTCCATATAAGCAATGCATTAAAACACTTAGCATAATATAACATACGAGAAGGGATATATTATAAGCTTATAATATATCCCTTCTCGTATTAACCTCACATCGGTTTAAATGTTCTTTTCTAAGATAGAAGCATCTGTCTTACCTTCAAGACTCCAATCAAAAGAAAGTGAAAATTGAAGATATTTAAATACCCAATTTTCTTTTTCTCTAATAATTACTGCTTCAAACCTAAATGGCCAAATATATTCTTCACCTTTAGCATTTTCCTTGAAAGTGCCGGCAATTTTTCTTCTTATGTTAAAAAGTTTATCCTTATCATCTAAATCTGTTGTGAATATATTTTCAATCGTGTTTATAGTATTTAAAAATGAACTGCTTTCAGAAATTGTTTTTTTCATGGTACCGTGAGAAGCTACCCAAACCACATCTTCATTGGAATTAATCAAACAGTTTTTATAGTCTAATGTCATTTCATCATAGCATGCTCTATGATTTTCAATTAGTTTCATAATTTCCTTTTGATTATTAAAGATAGCTTTATCTGTGTTAATAATTAACGGATTATTTATAGCAAAATATTTGTTTGCTATTTTATTAATAGCAATATTACCATCCAAGTATTGCTTATTAAAATCTTTTATGAGCAATACTATCTCATCGTTATATCTGTGGGTATTGTTAATAGAATACTCCTTCATTTTTTTTGCTTCATTATTAAAATTATTTAGATTATGGTTGCTACTATTATCAATTCTTATATCTGGCATATGCTCAACTACTGGTAGTGAAAATTGCATTTGCTTTATAATCCATCTTGTTTCTTTTTTTATCAGTATGAAAGAAACGCGTAAATCCCACAAATAATTTCTTTCAAGATTATTTCTCTGATTTAATAAATGAGATAAAGTCCAATTGATTTCAGTTAATTTCACATTGTTAGATTTTTTACTATTAAGAGAAACTCCATCAAAATACTCTTTAATATAACCTAAAAAACGTGTATAAGTCTCACTTTTACTATCAAAAGAATATTTAACTGTACCTGAAGTATAAATTAGAGCAGTGTTTCCAAGTGGTATTATAGTAGCATCATCAGCGTTAATTCTTAAATCACCCCAATACTCAAAGTCACCTAAAAATATATCTTTAACCTCCTCATAACCTACGCATAACTCATGAGCACCGGTGCCAATAATAATTATATTTTCATTTTTATCAAATAACGAATTCATGAAATTATCTATTCCCTTTGTATTTCTTTGTATATAAGCCTCTTGAAATATGTTTAGTATTTTCATTAACTCATTGCTTATTTTATTTTTCATAAATGTATCCCCCTCATAATATATTTTTCTTCTTTTAGTTTTATTTAACCTAATCCACTAAATTTATATATATCACAACAAAAAAGACTGTAATAACGCGAATCCTTATTACAGTCTAAAAACATCTACAATATTTTACATATCAGAAAAATATAAAACAATGGATTTGAATTTCAGCCCTATAAGTTTGACCATCTCTACTTGCAAATCTTTAAAATAAGTACAACAAATAAACCTAATCAAGGATAAATAGTCAATATTACTATGTGGAATTATATTAAAAAAGCACCTGACGAAGCAGATGCACTTAATATAATATTTATCTTTTTCTAATATAATGGAAACTTACTACATAACTTAACTACTTTTTTTCTAATTACTTCTAAATCGCCCTCTCTATTTTCTATAGTTTCATTCATAAGCTCAGCTATGATTTTCATTTCTGCTTCTTTAAATCCTCTGGTAGTTATAGCAGGTGAACCGATTCTTATCCCACTTGTAACAAATGGACTTAATGTTTCATTTGGTACAGTGTTTTTGTTTACAGTAATACCTACAAGGTCTAATAGCTTTTCAGCTTCTTTACCCGTTATGTTTTTGTTTGTTAGTTCTATAAGTAACAGATGGTTATCTGTTCCTCCGGATACTAACTTGAAATCATATTTTAGGAGTTCTTCTCCTAAAACCTTTGCATTTTTTACTACTTGATCAATGTAATCTTTAAATTCTGGCTTAAGTGCTTCTCCAAAGCAAACAGCTTTAGCTGCAATAGTATGCATTAATGGTCCACCTTGCATACCTGGAAAAATGGATTTATCTATTTGTTTTGCATATTTTTCTTTACATAAAATTACTCCACCTCTAGGTCCTCTTAGTGTCTTATGGGTAGTTGTAGTAACAAAATCAGCATATGGAACTGGTGACTGATGTGCTCCTGTTGCAACAAGTCCTGCTATATGAGCCATATCTACAAACATTAATGCTCCTACTTCATCACAAATTTCTCTAAAAGCTACAAAGTCTATAGCTCTTGGATATGCACTTGCTCCAACAACTATCATTTTAGGATTATGTTTTTTAGCTAGTGCTCGCACTTCATCATAATCTATAGTCTCCGTTTCTAAATTAACTCCATAAGGAATAACGTTATATAATATCCCTGAAAAATTCACTTTACTTCCATGAGTTAAGTGCCCACCATGGCTCAAATTCATACCTAATATTGTATCACCTGGTTTCAAAGCGGAAAAATAAACCGCCATATTAGCTTGTGAACCTGAATGGGGTTGTACATTAGCATGTTCTGCTCCAAAAAGTTCTTTTATTCTATCTCTGGCTAAATTTTCGGCCTTATCAACTATCTCACAACCGCCATAATACCTTTTACCAGGGTAGCCTTCTGCATATTTATTAGTTAATATTGACCCATTAGCTTCCATTACGGCTTCGCTAACGAAATTTTCGGATGCAATTAGCTCAATATGATCCTCTTGCCTTGTATTTTCTTCTTTAATGATATCATAAATTGCTAAATCACTGTTTTTTAAGTAATCTTTCATATTCATACCCATCCTCTCATTTTATGAATTACTAATTTACTAATAATTTCATGTTGCACTTACATTATAAAATTTATTGCAATTTTTATCAACCCAAATAGATTAAATAACTTAATTTTCTAACAAATAATACTTTTCAAGATTTATGGTATATACTAATAGTGCTATTTTTATTATTTTATATCATAAATAAATTAGTAAATATCCTATACTGAAAGGAGAACCAATGCATATTGATGACATCATTCATGTAGCTGCTGAAGCTGGTAAAATAATCTTAGAAAATGGCGGAGAAACCTATAGAGTTGAGCAAACAATTATTATGATATGCAAATCCTATGGCATACCCCTTACTGAAAGCTTTGTTACTCCTACTGGTATTATGGTTTCTATAACTAACAGTGAAAATCAGACCATATCATTAGTTAAAAGAATAAATACTAGGACCGTAAATCTTCGTAAGGTATCTCTGATAAACAAT
>NZ_JBNMNU010000051.1:0-25880 GCF_051278035.1 Clostridium sp. | reverse complement strand
GCTCTTCCGATCTGTTTTCCATGGAAAACAACAAATTTGTTCTCATGGATTTAAATGCTTCTGTAATTGGAGCTTTCGGTTCTTTTTCTACAATAATACTCACCATTTTATTTTGTTTCGGAATTAATCCTATAGTAGGTAGTTGTAGATGCCGTTCTATATCATCCTCGTTTTTAATTGTGTTATTTAAGTATTCAATTAAGAACACTAGCCCAAGTGATAGAATTATTCCAAGCATAAAACCGATAGAGATATTCAATTTTTTGTTAGGAGATATAGGTTCTTCAGGAATTAAAGCCGTGTCTATTATTTTTACACTTCCTGAGGGTAAAAGGTTTTGAGATTCTTCAACAAAAGCCTGTGATAAAGCGTTAGCTCCATCTGAGGCTGTTTCTGCGGCATTACTTTTATACGATATTTCTATTATTTGAGTATCACTTTCAGGTGTAATACTTACATTTAACATAAATTCTTTGATAGGTGTGCTTAAATCTAACTTTCTAATAGCATTTTCAGCTACTACCCTTGAACTTCCAATCTTACTGTAGGTCTTTATTAAATCCTGATACATTTTTACTTCATTTTGAGTAATCTTATCGATACTATCCTTGCCAATAATGACAGTACAGTTAGCCTCATATATAGGCTTAAGTATATAAAAATTAAAAATACCAGTCGAAAGCGTTAAGCCAATTGTTAATAGTAATATAAAAATAATTCTTTTTCTAATTATTTCAAAAAAATCCGTTAACCCCATATAATTATCTTCTTTCACCATATGCCTCCACTTAATTACTATTGTTATTCATTTAATAAAGACAGTATATACTGACCATAGTCAGTCATTTTAAGGCTTTCACCAATTGCTTTTAACTGCTCCGCGTTAATAAAGCCTCTACGCCATGCAATTTCCTCTAAGCAAGATATGTAAAACCCCTGCCTTGACTGAATCGCCTCAACATATTCAGCAGCCTTAAGCATTCCTTCTGGTGATCCTGTATCCAACCAAGCCATCCCACGTCCAAGTAGTGTTACATTCAATTCACCCTTTTCTAAATACATATTATTAATAGCTGTAATCTCTAATTCTCCACGAGCAGATTGTTTTATATCTTTTGCTATCTTAATAACTTGATTATCATAAAAATAAAGTCCTGGAACTACGTAGTTTGATTTCGGCTTCTGTGGTTTCTCTTCAATTGATATTACTTTTTTATTTTTGTCAAACTCCACTACACCAAAAGAGCGTGCATCTTTAACTGGATAACCAAAAATTAATGCACCTTTATCTAATTTCTTGGCATCATTAAGCACTCTTGTTAAATCTTGACCATAGAACACATTATCACCAAGTATTAAACATACACTATCCTCGCCGATAAATTCTTCACCTAATATAAATGCATCGGCAAGTCCCCTTGGAGTATCCTGCACTTTATAAGTAAATTTAATACCAAGTCTTGAACCATCGCCTAGTAGCTTTTCATAGGCTAAAATATCTTCTGGGCTTGAAATGATTAGTATCTCTCCAATGCCAGCCAACATAAGAACTGATAATGGGTAATAAATAAGTGGTTTATCATATATAGGGAGAAGTTGTTTTGAAACTGCCTGTGTCATGGGATACAGGCGTGTTCCTTTTCCTCCTGCTAAAATTATACCTTTCATATCGTAACCCCCAATTTCTTAAATAGATTAATATAATAAAGTTAATTATTTAATATAATGTCACAAATCATGTCCACATCGCCCAAACTTAAATCAGCATATAGAGGCAATGTAAGTACCCTGTCTGCAATATATTTTGCAACAGGTGTCTTTTCAACATTAAATCTACCCTTATAGCATTCAAAATTATTAGTTAGTGGGTAAAAATACTTTCGAGCAAATATTTTCGACGCCTTAAGTTTCTCATCCACCTCATCACGGCATAGCTTGTATCCATCGAATACTACCGGTAAGTAAGCATAGTTTTTCTTAACTCCTATTTGCTGTTTACACAATTTAATTTCATTAATACCACTTAATCTTTCAACATATCTTTCTACTACAGCTTTTCGCTTTTCAATCTCTCTATCTACATGACGAAGGTTGCAAATACCCATAGCTGCTTGAAATTCATTCATTTTAGCATTTCCTCCAACATACTCTGTGGACTCTGGTCCTGTAATCCCAAAGTTTTTTAAATCCGATAGAATTTTACATAATTTTCTATTCTTATATACTAATGCTCCACCTTCAATAGTATTAAATACCTTTGTAGCATGAAAGCTAAACATAGATGCATCTCCAAAATTAGCAATACTTATGCTATCTACTGTTACAGCGAAAGCATGAGCTGCATCGTAAATAACTTTCAAGTTATATTTTTTTGCTATTGCTTCAATTTTTGTCATGCCGCAAATATTTCCATAAACATGAACTGGTATAATAGCCGATGTTTTTTCTGTTATCAAACCCTCTATCTTGTCCACATCTAAAGTGTAATCATGAGGATTCACATCACAAAATACTGGTTCTAAACCATTTCTTACTATTGCGTGGGTTGTGGATGCAAAAGTAAAAGGAGTTGTAATAACTTCCCCAGTAAGATTAAAAGCGGCTATTATACTCTCTAATGCAAGATGGCCATTGGTAAAAAGCGTAATATTAGGAGTATTTAAATACTGCAATAACGCCACCTCTAATTGTTTATGTTTTGTACCCATGTTAGTTAGCCAATGACTTTCCCATAGATCTTTAATTTCTTCTATATACTCCTCAAAATCTGGCATTGAAGATCGAGTTACTTGAATAGCCATATTATCCACACACCTTCTTATTTTAATCATTTAAACTTTATTTATATCATCCCATTTTCACTATCAACATATTTACACCAACTCATATTTATTTAACAATTGTTTTATTTCTTCTTTTGAATTAAACATTAATACATCGATAATTGATAAGTTAGGGACAAATACATTGTTAAATTGCTTATACTGTACCTCTAAAGTTTTAATAAAATTCAACTTAATATTGTTTTTTTCAAAGGTATCTCTATCATATAATTCTGCTCCGCCAATTGCATTTATATATTCCGAGGACTTTAGCATCTTATTTATTTCTAGTATTTTGTCCTCTCCCCTTGAATCATTATTTTTAACAATTTCAGATGATTTAATAAGTTCATTACTAATTCCCATATAGTGGCAGATAACTTTTAATAAATTAGAATTAAATTCAGCAACATTTAATTCATCGTATTGAAAAATTTTATGAACCAATTCAAATACCTCATCAAAATATATTGCTTTTTTGTACCACATTGTTAAGCTACTATAAAATTTCTGTATTTCCTTATCAAAAGTTTTAGAACAATAATACCTTTCATTTATTGATTTATATTGTTCATCTTTTTCTACACTAACTGTAAATAAGTGTTGCTTTTCATTAACTAATAAATTATTTCTATTTATCCAACCTCTACTGATATATTGCACATCATCATATATAACATATTTATCAACCGCATTCATCAATTGGAAATATCCTAAGTAAGGAAATAAATAAGGTTGCATTATTGCGATTTTCAAGTATATCCCCCCAAATTTTGATTCTTTTACACTCTTCTGAAATGTCATTAAAAATTATGTTTGGTTGTTATTTATTGTTTTTTTTTAATCTCCCTACTATGTCACCTAATAATTTATAAACAGTATTTAATTCCTCTATTTTCACAAATTTACATACACCTACGTAGATTACTACACCTATTATAAATTGAGCTATTAGTTTAATTAAATTATTACTTGTAAGTATTCCACCGCTAAAATAAACAACTGTCCCCATGAATACAGATATGATAAATACAGGAGTTACATCCTTAATTTGGTGCATTGTTGAATAGGAGAGCAATTCAGCAGAATAATATGAATTTATAAAATACGAAATAAATGAGCTTAAAACTGAACCCCAAAGTAATCCTATAATACCAAGTTTTAAAAATAGAATTGTTGCTATTAAAGATATCCCAATTACTTTTTTAATAATTTCTAATTTTAAGAACAAATCAGATCTTCCCTTAACCTGTAATATATTCAAATTGATAGCATGAAGAGGATATAACATTCCTGTAAAACATGCTATTTGAAAATATGCGATGGAGTTTATCCATCTCTCACCAAAGAGTAATCTTATAAGAGGATCTGCCACTGCAGCTGACCCCATCATTAAAGGGAAAGTAATGAAAATAGTTGTCTTAATAATCTTCTTATAAGCAGCTCTTAGTTTATCCTCATCTTCTTTTATACTACTAAGAACAGGATAGCTGACCTTTTGTACCGTAGTTGTCATAGACTGAGAGGCCGTATCGCTGAGCTTTTGAGCATTTGTGTAATAGCCAAGGGCTACCGCTGAAAATGCTTTACCTATAATTAATAAATATAAATTGTTATATAATGTATTAATCAACCCAGAAACTAATAGTTTCCATCCAAAACTAAATAACTTCCTAAAAGAATCTATATTAAAAATTAAAGAAGGAATCCATCTATTTGATAAACTTAAAAGCAAGGATTTTATAAACTGCATTAATAAAGTTTGAATAACTAAACTCCATACCCCTAAACCCCAAAATGCACATATAACTGCTATAACACCTGACACTATAGATGAAATAAGACTTACATTTGTCTGGGTTTTAAAATCAATCTTCTTAATCAATATGGTTTTTTGTATTAATCCAAAAGAATTAATAATTAGCACCAGTGCAAGAACCCTTATTATAGATACAAGTTGAGGTTCTTTGAAAAAACTACTAATAGCCTCTGCGGTGAAAAATAGTATGATATAGAGAATAGCTGCCATACCCAAGTTAAAATAAAATACAGTTGAAAAATCCTCTTGACTACATTCCTTTTCTCTAATTAGTGCATTGCTAAACCCACTATCAATAATTGATTGTGAAACAGCTATAAATACCGTAATCATCCCTATAATACCAAAATCCTTAGGTACCAATAACCTTGCTAAAATGATTTGTATAATAAATTTTATTCCGTGACCAGCTAATAAATCTGAAAAACTCCAGAATAATGCCGATACAGTTTTACTTTTTAAAGAACGTTTCTCTTCCATTTATATACCCCTAATAATTATATTTCTTCCGGCTAAGACTTGCTAATTTCCGATATATATTTGGAAAATAGCAGTTCACATAAATCTTCGTCTTTTCTTTCATGCCCAAATAATCATAAATAGATTTATACTTTGGTAGCTGAAGCATTTTTATTTTTTTCTCCAATTTTAAAATTTTGAACTCACTATTCAGTATTGTTTTATCTATCACATTGGAATACTTTTTATTTGAATACTCATTAAATTCATTTAACATATCAATAATTCTCTTATTTAGATTTATATAATTTGCATCCTTATCCTTTGCTAATCTCATGCGGTTTGACCAAGATCCTACCACTCCCACCCTATATACCGACATAAATTTATTTATATAGTAGGCATAATCTTTAGTTGAAGATAAAATTTGCAACGGATAGTCTCCTACAGGCGCATTAAAGTAAAAATCTGGTGCATTGTTCATCGCGCTCTTTCTATATAAAATTGAATTAGTTGCTATAAATCCACCACCACCTAAAATTATATCTTCTGTTTCAGAAATACAATTTTCACTATAAGGTTTAACTACATCTATTTTACCTTTGCAATCATTAACCACATCTGCCGCATGAAAACACATGCTACACTCCGGATTGTTTTGCATATAATCAACTTGATTTTGAAGTTTACATGGATCTGTCCAATAATCATCCCCTTCACATATAGCAATATATTTCCCTTTAGCTCTGGTATGATTAAATATATAATCTACTTCCTTAACTCCTTTTAAATATTGATTTTCGGTTTGCAATATTGGTTTAATTAAATCCCGATACCTGTTTTGATATTTTTTAATTATTTGTTGAGTTCCATCTATTGAGGCATCATCATGAATAAGTATTTCAAAATCAAAATTTGTCCTTTGCATTAAAAAACCCTCTATAGCCTCTGCAATATATTTTTCGTGATTATATGAAATACAACTTATACTAACTAATACTTCATCCATTCTTTCACATCCTCTTAAAATCATAATCAAGTTAGTTTTCCATAATTTTATTTGCTATATTATAACATTAAATAAAATTTTATCTTTTACTCTTATAATATCCCCCTAACAACTATTCATTTTTACTCATGTTAATATTACTATTTGACATTATGCATACAGATAATACCGATACAGATATTGCAAAATCACTATAATTGTAAAATCCATTTACACACATACTCCCTAAAAAAAACATAATAAAAGCAGCAAAATTGAATACGTTTAAATTTTTATTTATGTAAATACAGTATTTGATTATAAAACACAAATAAATTGTTAAGCCTATAATACCAATTGATAAAATTAAATTTATAATATCGTTGTGGGCCCATATATATACACCTCTTGTTCTGAAATTTAAAAGATATGGGTAATCAAATCCGCTTCCTATAAATTTATTAAGTAAATCTGAATCTAAAAAACCTTGTATATCAACCATCCAAAATTCAAATCTTCCACTACTTATATCCCCTGTTGATGATTGCAATAAAAATTTATTTATACTCGGTAGCTTTTTAAAAATATCCTTAAAAAAAAACATTATAATACTTATAACTGTAAGTCTACTGAAAGATTTTATATCTAATTTTACAATTGTTAGATATAATGCTATAAGTGTTACAAGCATAATTCTTGCACCTGTTAAAAGGACAGCTATGCTTGGTATTATAAGAAGTAAATATATTTTTTTGCTTTTAGTTACTTTTGACAATGTTAATGTAATAACTATTGTTAATATCATTAATGCACCCAACGGATGAGGCCCTTCAGCATATGATGTAAAGTATTTTCCTCCACCCCATTTTGCAACATAGCAGCTACTATCAAAGAAAGATAACAACAAAATCAAATTTATAATAATAAGTTCCCACTTAATTAGTTTATTATTAACTACAATAAATCTCCTGAAGTCTTCTAATATCCCCTTGCTCCTTGCGAATATTAACATTAGTATTGCAATTATTAACCAATAAGGATCTTTTATTGCGAAATTAATATTCTCTGCTGATATTAATGAAATAGCACTTAAAATAACTATATAAATCAAACATAAAAGATCCATGCTCTTGAATTTTCTTTCAAAAAATAAAATTACAACAGCTAGTACCAACACACCAATGGAGTTAATGTCTGAAAGTATTTCTATTTTATCTGAAAATATTCTAAATAACGGTCTAAGTACTATCAAGTAAAACAACAACTTCTGCATATACACATCCTCTATTTCATCTTTTTAATTTTATCTAAAGGGCAAATCTACCTTATAATCATTAATATTTATCATTTTAGCAAGTTCAATATCTTTTTCTATTGGATAATACGGTCTAGTTCCATTTGATGGAGTTAAAGTTAGTTCTCCAAAATATACTTTCCCTTTTACTGAATACAAGTCAACTCTAACATACGGGAAATCCTTTGATAGAATTTCAGATATATTAATCATTTCATCCAAATTTCCAGGTTTTTTTATATAATCGACTTTTTTAAACATACCTGTAATTCCATAATCCCCCCACTCAAAATCATAATAGTTATGCTTATTATCTATAAATCTATCCGTATATACAGTTATCATATGAACTTTTCCATTACTACAATGAAACTTATAATCTTTTAATGATCCTGATTCATCCTCTAAATATTCCTCACACATTATTCTAGATTCTACATTTTTATATTGCATTTCTTTTGTACATTTATATAACTTTTCTTTTTTCCATTTACTTAATGTTTTAATTGTGCTTTCTATATCTAATTTGTTTTTATCCTTGCATATTATATTCTCAGCAGTGCCATTAGTCATTTTAATTACGAATTTTTTAGGCAAGCTGTTAAAATCTATTTCTTCTGGATATTTATATACGCCATATACTTCATTTAAATATTTATTACCTATTTGCTCCTGTACATAATTTCTTACCTGATACTTATCTACATATTTACCAAATCTTTCAAGATTACCATTAAATTTAATCCATTGAATTTTCTCTCCAAAGTAAATAGGTTTCTTTAAATTTAATATCCTTCTGTAACTTCTTCCGTAATCTATATATAGAACCAATTTGGTCGGTAGAAACCTTCCAAACTTTCTTAATATTTTTTTGATTTTTTTCATTTTTATTACCTCACTTTAACCCTTATTAATAAGGAATCATATATATCAGATAAAGCTTTGTAATTAACATCATTACTGTATTTTTCGCTTACGTCTTCAAAATTCTTATTGCTAATTTTAATTTTTTTATTGTAATTTTTATTTATATATAAAATGGATTTGCTTATACCCTTTATATCTCCTGGTTTTATCAAAAACCCATTTATTCTATTTTTAATTATCTCAGGTATACTACCGACATTCGTAGATATAACTGGCACACCAAAAGACATGGCTTCTAAAATAGACATAGGCATTCCTTCATTATAAGATGGAAGTACAAAAGCCATTGAATCTTTTAATAATTTTTTCACCTCATAAGAATTTACCCACCCTAATAGTTTAAAATTTTCTTTTATTTTTTTATCCTTTAATACCTCCATTATCTTTGACAAATCTCCATTCCCTGCTATTAAAAAATTTATATCCTTATCTTGTTTTATAATAAATTGAGCAGCTTTTATTAAATCGAATATACCTTTCTGTTTCTCTAACCTCCCTAAAAATAATACATTTTTAGAATTTTTATTATATAAATTTTGATTTTCTACATTAACTGAATTATATATAACTGAAATGCTAGCGGAACTGTACTTTGAAATCTTGGACTTCCATGATTGCCCTAATGCTATTATTACATCACCCATATTCAAAATCCTTGTTATTTTTTTTCTTTTTTTATCGTTACACTCTTTCCAATAAAAAGTATCAAATCCCCCACCATGCATATGTAATACAATTTTTCTTTTAAATACTTTAGCTAATTTGATATAAAAGGATTTTCTATAAAAACTTTTTCTTGAAGCTACATGTACATGTACTACATCAATATTAATAAACATTAAGCAAAATATCATTTTTGCGTATGAATAAAAAAAACATAACAACTTGATAAATTTACAACCATCTATTACTGTATTAATTAATATAAACTCATATTTATTAACTAAAACAGAATTATAATAACCTTTTATTACAGTCGACATGCCACCTTTAACCTTGTCTTTATGTGGACATACCATTATTATTTTCATAACATCATCCTTTAACTGTAAATTATTTCATTTGTTTTATTATATGTTAGCACTTCAAATATATTAAAAAAATTATCATCTGTTGTTTTAGTAATCATTAATATTTATTATTTTAGCTATTTCTATATCTTTTTTTAATGGATACCATGGATCAGTACCATTCCCTGTTGTAAAAGTTAATTCTCCGAAATATATTTTTCCTCTTACTGAATATAAATCAACTCTAACATAAGGAAAATCTTTTGATAATATTTTAGATATACTAATCAATTGTTGTAAATTAGAAGGCTTTTTTATATAATCAACACTTTTAGATCCACATAGAGACACGCCATAATCATTCCAATCCACATCATAAAAATTCATCTTATAATCCGTAAATCTATCAGTATGTACCTCTATAAGATGAACCTTACCTTTAGTACAATGAAACTTATAATCTCTTAAACTACCTGTTTCATCTTCCAAATACTCTTCGCATATTATTCTAGATTCAACATTCTTATACTGCATTTCTTTTGTATACTTATAAAATTTTTCTCTTTGCCATTTTTTTAATGTTCGAATTGCACTCTCAATATCTAATTTACTTTTGTCTTTACATATTATATTCCCACCCGTACCATTGGTCATTTTAATTGCAAATTTTCTTGGTAACTTATTGAAATCAATTTCCTCTGGTTCACTATACACACCATATATTTCATTTAAATATTCTTTTCCAATTCGGTCTTCTATAAATTTTCTGACTTTATATTTATCTACAAACTGTCCATATTTCTCAAGTTTACCATTTAATTTAATCCATTGGATTTTCTCTCCATAGTACTTAGGATTATTAAGATTTAATATCTTTTTATAACTCCTACCATAATCTATATATAAAACTAACTTTGTTGGTAAAAATCTTCCCAGTTTTCTTAATACTTTTTTCATGCATCATCCCCCTTTATTCCAAATAATAATGTTCTCATCCTCTATTTATAAATTCTTCAATTGAATTCAATATAACATTGGTATTTGAATCATAATGTTTTAAACTTAAGAATTCTATATCCAAAATAACATTTTCCAAATCTTTAATATCCTTAACAGATTTTATAAAGTTCATATTTACGAATTCCGTTATTATTTGCAGTTGATGATCATCTACATGTTCTTTAAATTTTTTTAGTCTCGGCACTGCTATCACTTTTTTTTGTTGCTTAACTGCCCCTACAATAGCTCCAGTTCCACCATGAGTTATAACTTTATCGCACTTATTCATCATGTCTAAAAACTCATCTCTATTTAAAAATTCTTTAAAATCATAGTTTTGGGGCCTATAATCGCTATATCCAATCTGTGCAAATACTTCTTCTTCTATTTTCCCACTGACCACTAGCCTATCTACTTCTATTAATAATCTATTAAACTGAAATTTCTGTGAACCTAAAGTTATAAATATCAATATATCCCCCCCTTATATATAGCAGTGGGATAAAATTTTATTAACTCTTCCCACTGAATATAAAATGCATCTGCATATTTATATAATAATTTTCCAGTTAAGGTAGGTGAATTAATTTTTGCAAAGGATTCTATATATATCAATTTTTTCTTAAATACTTTAGTAATTATACACATGGGTATAGTTGCTAAAACACCTGTTGAAATTACTATATCAGGTTTTTCTTTCAAAAATATTATTAAAGATTTTATTATATTTATGAACATTTTCAAGATAAAAGTAAGTTCTCGTCTATTAACTTGAATTAAATAGTACTGATTAATATCTACACTCTTTGTATCATATTTAGTTTTCTCGGTAACCATAAAACTGTTATATTTTATCATAAGAGGCTTAAGCATCATTAGCTGTTCGAAATGACCCCCAGTTGAAGCAATAAAACATATTTTTTTCACAATTACCTTAAACCCCCTTATTCCTATAACTTACTGCAACTTCTTCTAATGCAGCCTCTTTATAATTTAAAACCGCTTTTCTTCCTACAGAATAATATTCTATATTTCTTTTTTCTGCTTCAGCTATTCCATAGCAGTTTCTACCATCAAATATTATAGGGGTCTTCATTAATTTTTCATATGAATCCAATCTTATATCCTTAATTTCATTCCACTCTGTTAATATAAATGCAATGTCAGCATCTTTTAATGCTTCCTGAGGGCTTCTTACGTAAGTCACTTCCTTCGGGAAAATCTTTTTAAAATTTTCTATTCCTACTGGATCATAAGCATAAATATTCGCACCTTCAACTAATAATTTTCTTACATTAGGTATTGATGGTGCTTCTCTTAAATCATCTGTATCTGGTTTAAAAGTTAGCCCTAAAATAGCAACTTTTAAACCCTTTAAGCTTCCAAATCTTTGTTTTGCTTTTCTAAATATTTTATATTTTTGATTTTCATTCACTTCTATTGTTGCTTTTATTGTTTTTATTTCATATCCATTATCATTTGCAAGCCAGTGAAGTGCTTTTGTATCTTTAGGAAAACACGAACCTCCATACCCTATACCTGCTTTTAAAAACTTATTTCCTATTCTTGAATCATAGCCCATTCCTTTTGCTACATCTTCTATGTCAGCCCCTACTATTTCGCAAAAATTTGCTATTTCATTTATAAATGAAATTTTCAAAGCTAAAAAATCGTTTGAAGCATACTTTATCATTTCGGCACTTCTTCTATTTGTTACAACTATAGGTTGATTAAATTTTTCGTAAATGCTTTCTAATACATCCCTAGCTTTTCTTGTTTCAACTCCTAATACTATTCTACTAGCATATAATGTATCTTTGACAGCAGTTCCCTGTGATAAAAACTCTGGATTTGATGCAACCTCTATAACAATATTATTCTTAATATTGTCCTTTAAAAATACTTCTACTTCGTCATTTGTCCCTATTGGAACTGTTGATTTGATAACTACAAGGCAATCACTCTCAGTGTTTTCTGCTATCTGCCTTGCCACCTTAAATACATAATCTAAATTTGCTGAACCGTCTTCTCTCTCTGGAGTACCAACCCCTATAAAAATTACTTCTGCATTTCTATATGAACTTTTATAATCTGTAGTAAATATTAATCTTTTAGCTTCATAATTTCTTTTTAATAGCTTTTCTAATCCAGGTTCGTATATTGGAGATATTCCCTGTTTCATCATATTAATTTTATTTTTATCTACATCTAAACAGGTAACCGTATGCCCAATTTCCGATAGACAAACACCTGTAACTAACCCAACATAGCCTATTCCTGCTACAACAATATTCATCCAATTTCACCTCATTCTATTAGTTAGTAATTCCATGTAATACTGGACGGTCTCCCTAATACCATCTTCTATATTAATTTCAACTCTAAAACCTAACTTTTCTTGAGCTTTCTTATTATCCAAATAACTATGAAGTATATCCCCTGTTCTTTCTTCTTTATGAATTACCTCGACGTTACTTCCAGAAATATTTTTAATAACTTTAAATAATTCATTTACAGTCACTGCTTTATTAGTACCTATATTAAGAAGCTCATTATCACCTTTATGCAAAGCAAGCATATTCGCACGTACTATATCTTTAACATAAATAAAGTCTCTAGTTTGCTCACCATCCCCAAATATAAATGCGGTATCATTATTCAATAATTTTTCTATGAAAATTGAAACCACACCACCCTCACATTAGGGTCTTGTCTTATACCATATACATTTGCATATCTAAATATAGTATATTTAAGACCGTATAATTGTGCATAATTTTTTATATAATGTTCTGGTGTATGTTTTGAAATCCCATAAAAAGATATTGGGTCAATGGGATGATTTTCATCTACAGGTAGATACTTTGGATCTCCGTATACTGCTGCTGAAGAAGGTTATATCATCTTTCTAATCCCAAACTCTCTGCAACATTCTAATATATTAATAGTTCCCACTATATTATTTTCTGCATCAAATCAAGGTTTACTAAGTGAAGTTCGTACATTTATTTGTGCTGCATGATGTATTACTACTTCCGGATGCTCTACTTCAAAAACCAATTTCAATTTTTCCATATCTGTTATACTATATTTATAAAATATAGCTTTCTGATTTATATTTTCTTCATTCCCAGCAGATAAATTATCTACTATGCATACATGATGCTTTAATTTAATTAACTCATCCACAATATGTGAAGCTATAAAGCCTGCTCCCCCAGTTACTAACACTCTCATCTATGATGCTCCTTTACTAATTAAATTAAAACCCATTCTCACCTGTTCCTACCTGGCTCCTTCGTCTCCAATTAACACTCTTATTGTCATAAATATAAGTCTAATATCTATCCATGTATTTCTTTCCTCTAAATACTTAGCATCCATCTTCATCCATTCCTCAAAACTAACATCACTTCTTCCTCTTATCTGCCAGTAACAGGTTAAGCCAGGTTTTGCGATTAATCTTTGTTTTTGAAAGGAGGTAAACTGTGCTACTTCTTTTGGTAAGCTTGGTCTTGGCCCCACAATTGACATTTCTCCTTTTAATATATTAAAAAGTTGAGGTAACTCATCTATACTTGTCTTTCTTATAAATCTTCCTATTTTAGTTACTCTTGGATCTTCTTTGATTTTAAACATTGGACCTGACATTTCATTTTTATCTTGAAGTCTATCTAAAAAAAACTCTGCCTCTGTACACATAGACCTAAATTTATACATCATAAACTCTCTACCATCTTTTCCAACTCTATTTTGAATAAAAAAAATAACTCCCTTTGAATCTAACTTAATCCAAATGCCAACCACAATCATCACCGGACTTAAAAATATAATTCCACATAAAGCACCTATAATATCAATTACTCTTTTGATAATTAAATATCCTATATTTTTCTTATATTCACTAACTATATCTGCCTCTATAACTCTTGAATTTTCTCCCAATTGTTGCATCTATACCCCTCCCTTCTTTTATAATAAAAAAACTCCATTATCATAGATTTCTCTATGAAAATGGAGTGGGTTCACTATTAGCTCATCATATTCAAAGTGACCAAATAAGAATATGTATCATAGCTTCCAAAATACTTATTGCTAAAAGAATGTTTCTCTTATTATCTTATGCACTACCTTACTAATGTTTACAACTAAATTCCCATTAAAATATTCCTCTTTATTCCCTATCTTATGCCCTGTTGCCAACCGTTTATAACTATATGCAAAATCTGTATTAATCTTTTCATATTTTTATAAAATCATTGAATTCCATAATATAGTTAATTACACATCTTGTTTACAAAAATAATAAAGAGATAGAATTTGATTTTTGCAAATTCTATCTCTTCTCTATTTTATATAAAACGCAATGGCTTTAATACTAAAATACTGTGTTACCCTTAATTCATCTTTTTCCTATAGTAACATTACTACCAACACAAAGCACTTCTGGTGTATTTTCAATATCTTTAGCATCTATCCCAAGCTCAATTAATATTGCCCCACACTCGTCGCACTCCTGATTAATACTCGTGTTAGACGTGTACCAAATATGAGCACATTTTTTACAAACTAGCCTTATCATAATGAACCTCCTCTATAGAGACCCTATAACCAAATTATTCCTTTTTCTCTTCCCCAACCCACGTGGGAAACTCAATTTTTCTACCCTTGGGTGTTCCCTTTATTACCGCCTCTTCCATCAGCATTAAAAACTCAAGGCAACTTTTATATCTTATAATAGTTTATGTATGTTCCATGGGCGAATGTGACTAGTTGGCAGCTGAAATTTTAATTCATCTAATTTCCCATTGATTAATAGTATCATGTCAATTACGGTTGATACTTATGTTAGTCACATCCCAGTCACACCTAATGTGAAATTAAATAAAAAACATAACGCCATTAAACGTTATGTTTTTCTAGTTCCTTAATTAGATATTATTAATTCTTCATTACAAGTGAACGCAACGTTTAAATTATTAGTAACAAGAAATCTCCCCCTTACATTAAAAATGGAGTGGGTTCACTATTAGCTCAGCGTATTCAAAGTGACCAATTTAGAATACATTTCATTGCTTCCAAAAAACTTTATTACAAAATATGTAATGTATGTCTACTATTATATACTAAATATAAAAGATTATATATCAAAATAGTAATTCAATTTTCTATTAAAAATGTAATAATTACCTATGTTTCGTTTGTTTTGTCTAAATAATTTGTTAATAGGTCATAAAATACTTTATTTAAAGCAAAAAAAATCGCCCATTACAGGCGACAATTAAAATCTATGTTTAATATCCTTATTTCAAGTATTCTTTAGCTTCAGCCACCGCTACTATGTTTTCCTCACTAGCTTTACCTACTGTACCATCCAATATTCCCCAAACTATATTGTGGTCTTGAACTACATTATCGAAGTAACCCCTTTTCCAATCATTTGCAATTTCAGTAACAATGCCTTTTTCATAGAAATCCTCTGCAGCTTCAATCATATTCAATAATTCTGATACACTCTCCTTATCAACTTCCTTCTTACCCCAAATCCTGTTGTCTTCTGCAATTATAAGAGTATTAACCATTTCATGCATCATAGTTACTACTTCTAATTTGGTATAAACTTTTGTCTCTTCTTTTTCATTTTCTTTTGTCTTTGCTTTTGCTTTTGTTTCTACTACTTGATTCTCTGCCATAACTGGCTTAATACCCATATAATGTTTATAATCCCATCCATTAGATGTTGCTACAAAAAACATAATTGCTCCAATCGCCATAATACTACTAAAACCCAATATAAATCTAATTGTTAATTTTTTATGCATATATAGCCTCCATGTGTAATATAATGTAATTTATTTCATTATATACCATAGATACACATTTATACAATGTTTTTTATCAAATTGTGGATTATAGATTCAAATTAATTTATCGATTAATTATGCATAAAAAAAGCAAACGCGTCTGTTTCACTAGTTGCTCCCATGTTACGTACATGGACCTCATTTCCTTGATTGTCCGCAACATATGCCAAAGTATAATTTCCGGTATTAACCCATCCCATGAATACGAAGGTGTGTGTTGGATAACCTGCCCCAGTATTAGTGGTAAAGGCAATACTCCCTGGCGTAAGGTTTTTAATTTCATAAGAGGGTTCCCATTCATGATTTCTTAGGTACTGTAAATACCCCTTTGTATTACACATAGTTGATGGAACATTTACACCTATATTTCTCATTGCTTGACTTGAAAAGTAGACACAATTATTCCCATTTGGGTTTGGGTCACCTGGAAGATATAATTTATGTAACCTAACCGCTTCGTTTAATGTGATACTTACATTAATTTCTGATCTTAAGTATGCTGAAAGTTTTGCTCCATTTGCTGTTTGCTGAAATCCTAAGCCTTTCAGTCTTTCTAAGTCTATTTTAGCTAGTCTATCTATTTCTACCTTATCTATTTTATCCGCTCGTATTTTAGCTAATCTCTCTATTTCTATTTTATCTAATCTCTCTAACTCTATTTTAGCTGATTTCTCTGACTCTATTTTAGCTGATTTCTCTGCCTCTATTTTAGCTAATCTCTCTGCCTCTATCTTAGCTTGTCTAGCATCTTCATCCTCAACTTCTATCCTATCTGCTTCTATTTGGGCAAGCCTCTCTGCTTCTACTTTAGCAAGTCTGTCCTCTTCTATTTGGGCAAGCCTATCTGCTTCTATCTGGGCAAGCCTATCAACCTCTATTTTGGCAAGCCTATCTGCTTCTATTTTGGCAACCCTATCAACCTCTATTTTGGCAAGCCTTTTCTCTTCTACTTTTGCTAGCCTTTCTGTCTCTATTTTAACTAGTTTATCTATTTTATCCTGTTCCGCTTTATCAGATGCCGCTTTTGCTATTTTATAAGCTGCATCTATTTTAGCCTTATTCGCCTTGTTAGCGGCTATCCTGTCAATTTCTTCTTGTTTAGCATTATCTGCAGCAATCTCTGCCAGTCTAATAGTTTCTGCTTCTTCCTGTTTCAGTATATCTGCAGCAATATTTGCCAGTCTATCTTTTTCTTTTTTTACTTCAGCTGCTTTCAATTTAGATTTTTTAGCATCTAGCTCATTAGCTAACTTTTCAATTCTTAATAATTTTTTTGGTACTACCTCTTGTTTATAAGCAATCGTATTTACACTATTCTGCTTAGAAACTGCAGGTAATGCTACTTCTTTACTTGCAAGCGTAACATTATTTTTAGCTTGTTCTTCTGCTTTGCTTGTGATTATCCAAGCGCTTGTACTTAAAAGTACCACTGTTATTAATACTGTTGTGATTACTATTCGCTCTTTAGTTTTCAATTTAGCTCTGCTTTTTCTACTGTATTTCATTTAACTTGTCCCCCTAATTTTGTTATTGTAGTAAAAATTTATTATTTCAGTAATCTACTGATACTTAACTTATTACATATTATAGTACTTCACTTTATTATAACCTCTTTTATTGCCTTATGCACTATTTACTTGTCAGCTATATCAATTATTAAGTAATTATGTTTTATTAAGTCAGAAAAAACTACTAAAATAAATATATTTCAGTAGTTTTTTCTAGCTTGCCACTTTCCATGTGGGTTCACCTATTATAGAGGTGACACCTATTTAATAATAACCTTGTACTCCCTAAGCCAAGTATCAACTTGGATTAGATATGCTATAAGCTGAGGCCCTGCCATTAACTGACCATACCAAGGCTTACCATAGGCATTTCCACCTGAATCAACTATTTGCTGAACCGTATCTTTATTAATTATTTGAAGAATTGGTGAATTTTTATCTTGAAGTATTCTATTCATCCACTTTTGAACTGCAATAGTATAGTTAGGATTATGGGTTTTTGGATAAGGACTCTTTTTCCTCCAAAGTACATCATCCGGGAGTAACCCTTTAAGTGATTCTCTTAAAAGTCCTTTTTCGCGATCTTTATAATATTTCATATCCATAGGTATATTAAAGGCATATTCTACAAGTCTCTGATCTGCAAATGGAACTCGAACTTCAAGTCCACTAGCCATACTCATTCTATCTTTTCTAGTAAGCAGTGTCACCATAAACCACTTTATATTTAAATAGAATAATTCCCTCATTCTATGCTCTCTTTGACTTTCACCCTTAAGTTTTGGAACTTGCGCTACGCTTTCATCATATTTTGCCTGAACATATTCCTCTAGTGGAAGACTTTGAAGATCATTAGATAGTATACTTTTTCTATCACTTACTGATTTTGACCAAGGAAAAGTAGTAGAATTTATATCTTCTTCACGTCTAAACCAAGGATATCCTCCAAACAGCTCATCAGCACATTCACCTGATAGTGCAACAGTTGAATTTTTTCTTACTTCCTTGCAAAATAGATATAATGAAGAATCTACATCCGCCATTCCTGGCAAATCATTAGAAATAACCGCATCCTTAAGTGCTGATGCAAGTTCAGGGGTATCAATTATTATATTATGATGATCTGATCCAATATAATCCACCATCTTATAAATCCAATCAGCATCAGTATTGGGTTGAAACTCTGTAGGTTTAAAAAACTGCTTATTATCAGCATAATCTATAGAATAGGTGTTTAAATTACTCATATTATTTCTTTTGAAATAAGAAGAAGCTACCGCTGAAATAGCACTTGAATCAAGCCCTCCTGATAAAAAAGTACACACAGGTACATCAGCAACTAATTGCCTTTCTATTGAATCCACCAAGAGGTGACGTAGGTGTTCAGTGGTTGTAGATAAGTTCTCATCATGTCCTTTTGCACTAAGCTGCCAATACTCCTTTGTTTTAAAGCCATTTTTATCGTAACTTAAGATAAAAGCAGGGGGAAGTTCACTTATATTTTTAAAGATACCACTACCAAGTGGTCTTGCAGGTCCAAATCCAAAAAGCTCAGTTAGACCTTTTTTATCAACAATTGGCTCAACTTTTGGATGAGCTAAAAGTGTCTTTAGTTCTGATCCAAAGATTAGTGAATTATCATTAAATGTATAGAACAAAGGCTTAACACCTAGCGGATCCCTTGCCAAAAATAGCTTTTGCTGCTTTTCACTCCAAACTCCGAAAGCGTAGATTCCATTTACATGCTTAACGCACTCCTCGCCCCAGAAAATATAAGCTACTAAAAGCACTTCCGTGTCAGAATATGAAGAAAAACTAAATCCATTATCTAATAATGTTTTCCGAACTTCCTCTGTATTATATAATTCACCATTATAAACTATAGTATAGGTATCATCCCCTATTTTTCTTGTCATAGGCTGCGCTCCACCACTTGGGTCCACTACCACAAGACGTCTATGACCTAAATTTGCATGCTTTGAAAAATAAAACCCAGTGTCATCTGGTCCTCTTTTTTTCAAGGTATCCGTCATGTTATATAAAATTTCACGCTCACTTTCAATGTTAGCATATAAATTAACAAAACCTGCAATACCACACATTTATATCATCTCCCATAATTAAAAAACATTCATCCTTATAATATGTAATCTAATTAAAAATGTGCTTCCATCCTAAGTAACATACTTTAATATAAAAATATCATTCCTTTGTAATATAGCGCATGCACTCTTGACATAATGTCGGCTTTAGGGTAGATTTACAGTAACTACACAATCATATTACATCATTATGTAATACTAAGGGGGAGAATATGAAGAATAAAATTAAAATTTTTACAGCTGTTTTACTAGCATGTATCTTTATTTTAGGAAGCAATGTTTATGCATTCACAAATTCAAATTACTATGATAATCAAAATATCAAAATTGGTATCAGTAGTATGGCAAGACCTCAACTAAACATAACTTTAAGTGGTGATTATACCGTAAATGGAGTTATGTATGAAAGTGGTACAAGTTATCTTTTGAAGGTTATAGGAACTCACATAGAATTTGATGGAGATAACTATGATAATTTAGAGTTTATCCCTAAAACTACTCTAAATACTATTAAAATAGTTTCTAGTACTCCTAGTCGTTCTAACTATTATTTAGGAACAATGGAATTTAACATTGACTCCACCTCTGAGCCTTCTAAATTACTCCCTATTAATACCCTATATATAGAAGATTATTTAAAAGGTGTTGTCGGAAAGGAAATGTCTAATAGCTTTCCCATTGAAGCACTAAAAGTGCAAGCAGTAGCTGCTAGAAATTATGCTATAGTTAATATAGGTAAGTATAGTTCAAAAGGTTATGATCTTGATGATACAACCAGTTGTCAAGTTTATGCAGGTTATGATCCATCAATAAAAAAAGTAATTGCCGCTGTGGATGCTACTAGAGGTACATTGTTATTAAGTGGACAAAGTATCGTTGCGGCTTATTATTCCGCAAGCGATGGTGGATATACAGAATCCTCTGAAAATGTTTGGTGGGGACCAAGAGATTATTTAAAAGCTAAGCCTGATAGCTATGATGGTTATGATGGTGGTTACGTCTGGAATCAGACATATACTACTAGCGAAATAAATGGTTTATTCAAAATAAAATTACCACTAAACTTGAACGATACTTTTGTAAAAATAGATATGGATACAATTACTAAATTTGATAGTGGCAGAATTAAAAATATTGATTTGATTTTTAGTAATCCACTTGGAGTACTTCATACATTGACCTATACTAAAGAGGCTGCGAGAACCTTTCTAAACCTTAAGAGTTCTCTATATGACGTAACTTATAATACTACTACTGATACATATACCTTTGATGGAAAAGGCTGGGGACATGGAATAGGCATGAGTCAAATTGGAGCAAAAAATAGAGCTGCCGACGGTCACACCTTTGATGATATCCTTAAGTTTTACTACGATGGCACAACTTTAGTAAATGTACTATCAAAAATAAATACTATCTCAGTAGATAATAATAAAATCTATACTTATGACAATCCAAGTTTTAATGTAACTACATCCGGTGGTTCTGGAAAAGGACTGACATATAAATATGTTATAGAAAATAATAGTACTACTGTGTATGATAGTGACTTTATTAGCAGTTCAAAACTTCAATACAAACCTACAGAAGCAGGTAATTATACTTTAAAGGTATATGTTAATGATATAGATTCAGAAATACCCTTTGAAGCTTCAGAAACCTTTAATTTTAATGTTGAGGCTTATCTGCCACCAGCAGGAGTTACTGCAACAACAGGATATAATAGTATTTTGCTTAAATGGACTAAAAGCCCTGAAGTCGTAACCAGTGGATACGAAGTTTACAGGTCAACATCAAGTACAGGAACCTACACTTCACTAGAATCCACTGCGGATGCAAGCTATACTAATGTTGGACTTACAACCGATGACACTTATTACTATAAAATTAAAGCATATAGGATGGATGGTACAGTTAAAGTCTATAGTGACTTTTCAACTAGCGTAAGCTCAAAAGCAACAAATGTAATAAGATTATCCGGGAGTAACAGAACAGAAACTTCTATAGCTATTGCAAAGCAGCAATATACTGATAAGGTGCCAGATGCGGTTGTGCTAGCAACAGCAACTAATTTTGCAGATGCCTTAGCAGGTTCTGGACTAGCTTATAAGTACAATGCACCGCTCTTATTAGTTAATAAAACAGTTAATAGAAGCAAAAATATATTAGATTACATTAAAGCAAATTTAACTAAAGATAAAAAAATCTATATATTAGGTGGAACTGGCGCCGTTAGCGAAGAGATTTCAGAATATCTAACTACAACTGGGTATGAAATAATCAGACTTGGCGGTGACAATCGTTATGAAACAAACCAAAAAATAGTTGAGAATTTGAATATACCTAAAGAGACAAGTATTGTCTTAACTACGGGAACTGCTTTTGCAGATGCACTTAGTATATCAAGTATAGCCGATATAAAAGGCTATCCAATATTACTAAATGGTAAAAATAGTTTAGAAGATAGTGTTAGTGATTATATAACTGACATACAGCCAACAACTATCTATATGATAGGCGGAACAGGAGCTCTTAGTGCTAACATTGAAACGGAAATTAAGAGCCTAGATAGTAAAATAGATATAGTTAGATTAGGTGGAGCTAACAGATATGAAACTTCAATGAAAATATTAGAACACTTTGGTTTAAATACAGATACTGTAGCTGTAGCTACGGGAATAGATTTCCCAGATGCTTTAAGTGGTTCCGTACTAGCTGCAAGGCTGAATTCTAATGTGCTACTTGTTGACAATAAAAATGTAACTAAACAAAAGGAACTTCTAAACAAAAAAAATATAATCAATGTAATAGTATTTGGTGGAGACAGTGTAATAAGTGAAAATATAGCTTCATCATTAGTAAAAAAATAATTGAATTTTAAACAAAATAAATCTGACACCGCTTATGGTGTCAGATTTTTTTTGACAGATAATTATTCTACATGGACAGTTTATCTCCAGTATTTATCGCTTAGTTTGTAATTTGTATCTAAATCAAGTGTTATTCCGTGAACCATTCCTTCTCCATAAATTATAGTCATTTTCCTTGAAATAACATCTTCTAAACCATCCGAAGTATCTGCTACAGCATTCGCGATAACTTTAAGGAGATCCTTTTCAGTCATGTTAGGGGTTTGGGCCTTAGCGCTATCAATAATTTTTATAGCTTCTGTACCTATCCCTCCATTCTGTAACACAATATCAAAAGCAAGAGCAAATCCCCTTACTGTTTCTATATTGTAATTTTCTGAGATAAACATAGCTTGTTTAACAAAATATACTTCAGCATCTGCTTCAATACCTTTAAAATTCTCATTTTTACATAAAACTTCAAATTGAGATTTCCACGATTCAATAATTTCATCATTAGAATCATTGATGCTTTTAGCCCATTCAAGTTGATTCTCTAATTTTTTGTCCATTATCATCTCATGAATAGCATCATAGTTTGTCCCAAAAATTGTTTTCATTTCATCATTATATTGTCTATCCATCCTATTAAGTAAATGCTGCAAGGTTGCTTGACCTATATTCCACTGTAGGTACCCAATAGATAAACCTTGTTCATCATAATTTCCTACAACTTGAGTTGAATTTCCAACTTCATATTGTTTGCTAATATTTTTTGCAATTTCAACTACAGTATCTGGTGGTGAAGTATAAACTTGTATATATATTTTTGCTACATAGGCAATGCCAGTTTTATAAACAATTTTATACCACTGTGAAACATTTGTGCTAGTATCATATACGGTTTCCAAAATTTCAATCTTTTCATTGTTATATAGATGACCTACTACATTACTATTTAAATTAGGAGCTGATCTTACATTTAGGTCAGTATCTAACCCTTTGTTATACACATATCCTGTTTCGTTAGAAGCAGTAATACTCTTAATTGTATCATTAACAATATTGTCACTAACTACATCACTTCCACCTAAAACTACAACATTCTTAACTTTTTTATTTTTTAGAACATTAATAGTTTCCTCAGATAGTGAGTTTCTACCAGTTAGAAATATTGGTGAGTTATTTTTAGCTGCTAAGGCTGATCCAGCCAATGCATCTGGAAAGTTACTTCCTGTAGCCAAGTAAATTGTTTCAAAGTTTAGATCATCTTCAAAATTTTTGTTTATTACTAGATTAGTTGCGTATCTATTATTACCGCCAAGTCTTTTGCTGTTAGGTAAATTTGAAGCTATAGATGAACCTATAACATCAGTTTGTCCAACTATGTATGAGACAGGTATATCTTTTGATTTTATAAATTTCTCTATATTGGGATTCATGGTTTCTTTTGGTGATAATAGTATAGGCATAGACTTTATACCTGCAATTGGCGCTATGGATAGTGCATCCGGAAAGTCCAACCCTGTTGCCACTATAATACCACTATCTACTCCCATGGCCTCTGCTACCATTTTAGAAGTATCATACCTGTCTGTACCACCTATTCGAGTAAAATTAATTCCCAAATTCTTTAATTGATTCTCTACTCCATTTGCTATAACACCAGTACCACCAACTAAAATAGCATCAGTAGCTTCTAATCTTTTTATCTCTGTTATGACACTTGCATTAATTGCGTTTTTTGAAGTTAATAGTATTGGAGCATCCTTTGATTTGGATAAAGAGGATGCTGCTAACGCATCTGCATAACCAAGACCATTTGCTATAATAACTGTATTAGACTGCATCCACCCTGCTTTACTAATATCCGCAGAAGTAGTATATCTATTAGCTCCTGACAGTCTTGTATTTGTTATATCAGCATTTTCTGCAAAAACAGGCGTAAAATTTAAACCTCCACACAAAAATATACCAATTAAAGTACCTAAAAATAGTCGTTTTCCTTTTAACATATTATTTATTTTCCCCCTATATCGTGTAAAAATTATTTAATATGCCAATTGTACCATATATACCTATTAATATTTTACTTTTGTACTAATGCGTTAGCTATATCATCACTTATTATGCCTTCACCACCAAATACAATTAGATTCGTAATCTTTTGTTTACTTAAAAGATCTATCTGTTTAGTTACGTCCTTATTATCCACTAGTAATACACCACAATTTTTCCCTGCAGCGAGTACCGACCCACTTAATGCATCAGGGAAATTTTTTCCTGTAGCAACAGTTATAGAGTTTGTAGTTAGATTAAAATGTTCTATTATATTCATTGATGTTTCATATCTGTTTTTTCCACCCAGCCTTGCTACAAGCATTGTAGGGTTTAGCTTTTTGATTTGTTTGTAAGTATTATCACTAAGTACACCTATTCCTCCTATTATATAGATAGCTTTTGGTTGTATCTTAGTTATATATTTGCTAACGTTGTCTAATAAATTTTCTTTACTATTTAATAATATTGGATAGCCCTTAATATCAGCTATACTTGATATACTAAGTGCATCTGCGAAATCACCACCTGTAGTGATAACAATACTAGTACCTTTAAGTATATTTAGATTATCAACTATTTTCTGATTTGTATCATAACGATTCGTGCCACCGAGTCTAATTATTTTATACCCTACTGAAGTTAGATAATCTGAGATTTCGTTACTAACCGCACTAACGCCACCTAATACATATATCGTTTTGTTTTTAGTTAAATTTTGTTTAATGTAATCTAAGACATTTCTACTATCATTCACAGTTTTATTAACTAATAAGAGTGGTGCATTATAATTATAAGCGAGCCCAGAACCTGCTAGCGCATCTGCAAAATTATTTGCTGTTGCAAGTACAATAGCATCTGGCGCTTTATCCGTATATTGATCTTTTGCTATAGCTATAGAAGTTTCTATTCTATTAATCCCAGATAATCTTTGCACCTTAGGATTTGATTCTTCTGCCATTATCGCAGCCCTCGCAGCACTTAATCTTCCATATCCAAACTTTGTATTATATCCCGTTTCACCTAAATCAGTGCTTGTACTATGAAGAATATCCTTTACATCTATCGTAGTTATATTAGTATTAATAGAGTAGAGAAGTCCGACCACAGCAGAAACATGAGGGGCAGACATAGAAGTTCCACTAAAATATGCAACTTCTCCATTTGTAAGTAGACTAGGA
>NZ_JBNMNU010000050.1:0-26024 GCF_051278035.1 Clostridium sp. | reverse complement strand
ATTAGAATTTGCAAAACCAGGAAATTGTTTAGCTAAAACTATTTTTGATAACAACGGAAGGATTTTACTAAGAGAAGGCATTATTTTAACAGAAGCTTTTTTGACACGAATTAAAAGTTTAAAAATTTATTCATTATATATTAATGATGAATATAGTGATACTGTAATAGAAGATGTAATAAAACCCGAGTTACGACAAAACGCAATAAAAGCTGTTAAAGACGCCTTTTACAGCTTTGAAAAATACAATTTATATTCTGAAAATACAAATTTTAACGATAAGAAATTCGCATTAGAAAAACATGCTTATTTTGACTCTATAGGAAACATTGCTAAAAATATAATTGATGAAATTATTGGCAAAAAAAATGTAATGATTAATCTTGTAGATATTAAAAGCATGGATAATTATACCTACCAGCACAGTGTAAACGTAGCTGTAATTTCTCTAGTACTTGGTATTCAATTGCAACTAAATCAAAAGGAGCTTTATATTTTATGTATGGGCGCTCTTATACACGACATAGGTAAAACACTTATTCCAAAAGATATACTATTAAAACCTGGACCCTTAAATGATGAAGAGAGTAAAACTATAAAGGAACATAGTATAAAGGGCTATGATTATTTAAAAGGATGTTTAGATATATCTGCTCCCAGTAGAATTGTGGCTCTTCAACATCATGAAAGATTTGATGGAAAAGGGTATCCATATAATATCAAAAATAAATCTATAAGTAGATTTGCCAGAATGGTTGCTATTGCAGATGTTTATGATGCGCTTACTTCGGACAGGCCTTACAGAAAAGCTATGAGTCCTAATGATGCTGTTGAATATATACTTTCAAAAGGCGATACTCAGTTCGATTATGAAATGGTCAAAGCCTTTTCTAAAGCAATTGTTCCATACCCTCCTGGTACCATAGTAAAACTTAGCACTGGCGATATTTGTGTGATAACAAATATAATTCCTAACTATACTTTAAGGCCGCAAGTTAAAATTATAAAAAAAGGACCCAGTGTCAATGCACAAGAGGTTGGTACAATTATTTCTCTTGTGGATCAACTTGGTATCGTAATTAAAAATATAGCGTTCGATATTTAATACACATTAAAAAAGGATATTCTTGAATTCAAGAATATCCTTTTGTGATAAAAAACGCAGCGGCTTACAAACTCTTAACTCATTTCATATAATTGTTAAATAACCCCTTTTAGGCCACCATATTAAATAGAGCCTGCATTAGCTACAAGATTATTGTTAGCTATTAGTGCCGCTTCTTCTAAATTTTTAGCCTTAAACATTATAGTTCCACCATTTCTATTGTATCTTCCTCCACAAATTAAATACTTAGAAGAATGACTAACTTTTTCTGAATTAGCAGCATATATTATTTGTAAACTATCATTACCCTCTTGTGTGTAATTAATCTTAACCAATAAATTATTATTTTCCATCTATTTACCCTCCAATAATCCACTAAAGTGGTGCATTAAAACAGCAGTCTAACTGTAAATTTAAGCTGCTATAAAATATACAAATTATATATTTTAAAATACTTTACAGGTATTTTTATTGTTATTACTATAGTCATATAGTAGCGAACATTTGTTCGTAAGTCAATAGATTTAAATGCTTTTACAAAATAATTTTCCAAAAAAATAAAGACTTAAAGTATATTTATACCCTAAGCCTGTAGCCACTTCCCCAAACAGTTTCTATATATTGAGGTTCAGATGTAGATGATTCAATTTTCTCCCGAACCCTTGCAATATGTACTGTAACAGTAGCTGTATCAGAGAGTGCATCATACCCCCATATTTTTTCAAATAACTCATCTTTACTAAATACTCTATTAGGATTTTCAGCTAAATATATTAAAATTTCAAATTCCTTTTGTGTTAGATTTACTTCAACACCATTTATAAATACCTGTCTGAAGTCTTTCTTTATTTCTAATCCTCTTATTATTATCGTGTTATTTTTGACTGTAGTGATAAACTTATTCTTTATTCTTTCGTAGTTTCTTATATGTGACTTTACTCTAGCCACTAGCTCACTAGGATTAAAAGGCTTTGTAATATAGTCATCTGCACCAAGGCTGAGACCTTTTATTTTATCAATATCTTCTTTTTTTGCAGATACCAATAACACTGGAATATCTTTCTCTTCTTGCAAACTTCGCAAAATAGTATATCCATCTATTTTAGGGAGCATAACATCAAGAATTAATAAGTCAAAGGCCTTTGTTTTTAAGGCATTTAACCCATCTACACCATTATTACATATTTTAACCTCAAAGCCCTCAAGCTCTAAGTAGTCTTTTTCAAGTTCTGCGATACTTAAATCATCTTCGACTATTAAAATCTTTTTCATAACATCCCTCTATTCCTACGATATTTTTCCAAATGATATCATAATGCTTATGCCCTTGTCCTCGTGCCCTACAGCCCATATTTTGCCTTTATGTCCTTCTACAATTTGTTTTGCTATTGCAAGTCCAAGCCCACTACCATCGGCTTCACTTCTTGCAGAATCTGCTCTATAAAATCTGTCGAAAATCTTATTTGCATCATTATCTTCAATGCCACAACCATTATCTCTTATCTCAATAATAATACTAGAATTAGTTTCCCTAAGCATAATTGTAATTTTGCCTTGCTCTTTATCCATATATTTACGAGAATTATCAATTATATTCAGTATAACTCTCATGAATCTTTCTCTATCAATTTTTACGTATTTTGATGTTTCTAAGTCATTTTTAAGACTAATTTTTATGTTAGATTTCTCAAGTTCTGGTAAACTTTCAGAGGTACAATAATTAAAATAATCTACAATATCAGTCTTTTCAAAGTTGAAAGGTAGCTTACTTAAATCTAGCCTAGAATATAAGAGTAAATCATCAATCATAACATCCATTTGTTCCGTTTTTGAATAAATAGTTTTTAGATACCTTTCTTGCTTTTCAGGAGTATTTGCCACTCCATCTAAAATGCCTTTAACATATCCTTTTATCGAGGTTATCGGTGTTTTTAGGTCATGTGATATGCTAGAAACTAACATTCTCCTATTATCGTCGTACTTTTCTTTCAAACGAGTGGAATCCTTAAGTTGTACTCTCATCTTTTCAAAATCAGCACATAAGTCCACAATTTCTTCGTCCCCGCCTTCAATTATCTCAAGGCTCAAATCACCCTTACTAATACCACCGGCCGCTATTTTTAAAAGTGATAGTGGCTTTATTATTCTCTTTGAAAGCATGTATGACATAAATATGTTAACAACTATAAATGTCATAATAAATACTACAATGATGAATATAATAAATATTTCAAGACTACCAGAATAATGAGTAATTGGTGCAAGTAGTATGGCATTTCCTAGGACTTCATCTTTAAATTTAATTGGTGCTATCTCCACCATATAAGTTATACTATCGATTATTATTAATTTTTTTTTATATTTAGTCTTTGACTCCAGCAAACATTTTTCTATATCAATTTTATTTACATCTTTGGATGTAAAAATAACATTGTTATTTTTAATAATTATAAGATCTCCATTTATATTTAACAGCTTTTGATATAAATATTGTTGAAACTTAGGTTCTTCTAAATCATCAGAGTTTTGTTTCCATATGGCACTCTTAGTATCAGACAACTCTGATTTTAATGATACGAATTTTTTAAAATTATTGTAACTTATCTCCTTATCAAATATTCTTGAAGAAATAAAAATAAATAGAAAAGCCGCAACAATTGTTATAGCAAAAGGAATTACAATTGTTATAGTATTGGAGAGTATTAATCGTTTTTTTATATTCATTTTTCCACCTCACAAATATAAATTGCCTAATTATAATTTATATCAAAATTCCTTTTTATCAAATAAATAATATCCCGCTGTGAAAAATATTATACCATAACTTAGCATCATCATAAAATTAAGAAATATTTGAAAGCCAGGAATAGTTTCCATAATAAATAGTGAATACCAGTTCATCATGGATGTAATGAATACACCTGAATACCTAGATAGAACAATTCCAAGTCCTTTAAATGTAATAAAAATAAAGATTGATAGGAAAAATACGCCTATTCCACTTTTAATTATATTTGTAAAAAACGCAATAATTATTGATAATATTACCATAGGCATTAAAGTTACTACATAAGAAATTACAACTCTTGTAAAACTTTGTAGCGTAAAGGAATTGGAATTAAAAAGAACACCCGCAAGCATTGAAAAAATCATCACAAATAAGAGGTTTGCAAGAATAAATAACATTATTGCTGTTAACTTAGATGCATAAAACTTTAATCTTGAAATAGGTCTTGTAATAGCAATCTTCATAGTATTTTGTGAAAACTCTCCAGAAAAGCTTTCTATGGTAACAAGAGCAGTAAATAGTGGCAAAATAGTATTCACCACGACGGCAAGTACTAGCATTGGGAATTCCATGCTGGAAACTCCACGTATTCCAAAACCATTTCTTAGAACTACCATAGATAACTGTCCGAGTATTATGAAAATAAGTGATATAATAACTGCCACTAATACTTTTTTTCTTTTGTATAACTTTTCAATCTCATTTATTAATGAAGCTTTAAATTCTGCCATTCCTCTCTACCTCGCTAACAAAATAATTTTCTAATGTTGCATAATTGTTTAATATATTTTTCATATTATCTACATTTAGCATCCGTCCATTATATAATACACCTATATTGGTGCAAGTAAGTTCAACATCGTGGATAAGATGGCTTGATATGAAAAATGTAGCATTCTCTTTTTCTACTAAGTTTTTTATTATATTCCTCATAGATATCATTCCTTCAACATCAAGTCCATTTAAGGGCTCATCTAGAATAATTACTTCAGGCCTTGATAAAATTGAAGCCGCAATTCCTAATCTTTGTTTCATTCCAAGAGAAAACTTTCTAGGTTTTTCATCTTTGTATTTTAATAGTCCAGTCATTTCTAAGACTTCATGAATTCTCTGCGCATCAACATTTTTATAATATCTTGAAAATTGTTTTAAATTTTCATAGGCGGTTAAATAAAGATAAGATTCTGAAGTTTCTATAATGCACCCTACCTTTTTCATTGCCTCCTCATGTTCTGTAAGTATACTATGCCCTAAAATCTTAACATCTCCACTGTCTGGTTTTATAAGTCCAGTCATAATTTTCATAGCGGTTGTCTTACCCGCACCATTAGGTCCTAAAAATCCAAAAATATCGCCTTTATGTATATCAATATTAATATCTGTTATACCTCTTCCATTTTTATATACCTTGGATAGGTTTTTAATTTCAATAGCTTTCTCCATTTGTGTTCCCCCAATTTACATTAAAATAAATAACAAGTCATTGTGGTAATGATAGATTTGACTTGTTATTTATTTTCATATGCCCTATTTGTTATTAGTTGAATACCTTGCTGTACTGATCATCAGACATCTTGATTCCTCTTCCGTTTTCACCTGTGCTAAAGTATATGTTCGCTGAAAATATGTTTAAAGATATATTCCCTTGCAGACTGTTTTTTGAAGATCCTTCTACTTTAAAATTTGCATTAAATGGATCATTTTCAAATTCTCCATCAAACTTGAAGTCTGTTTTGTTGGTTGCATATTCTTCATAACCCTTTGCATATTCCTCATAATGTCTTCCGCTAATACCTTTATCATCTATTGCAGTAACATCTACAAATTTTTCACCTATTTTTACAAATTTGCCTTCCTTCTCTATTACTATATCTGTTTTATATTTGCCTATATATTTTTCAAGATTAGATAATTTGCTATAATCTTTTTCTGCACTTTTTTCTACTTTCTTGCCAGTAAGGTCTGGTCTACTTACCTTAGTTGAGTTAACATTATTAATTTTTACTAACATCTCGAAAGTTAATTTATGCTGAGTGCCACTTTCATCTTTACCCGAAATCACACCACTACCAAGCACGCTTTGAATGAATCCATCTTTATTTGTTGTCATATTTCCTTTAACTTCACTTACAAATACATCCTTTGTTATTTTTGGTATGGTACTATCATTATTAGGATTATTATAATTATTACCAAATTGGCTCTTAGCATAATAAGATCCCACTGCATCAACGACAGCTGGTATTTGCGACTCACTTAAAGAACCAGATAATGTTTTAGTTCCATTTGTATTTTCAGTAACTACAACAGCGTCTTTTAAATTTCCCACAAGAGCATCTGCAATTTTTTCTACGTCTGAAGCTCCTTCTTCTTTAAAAGGGTTACCGAAGGCATTATTTTCATGAGGGCTCGTAAATTCAGTTTCATAATAAACATTCTGTTCATTGTTTTTGTATAACGAACCTTTCTTATCGTAATAGTTGTAACTTTCTGTCTTAACTGTATCACGTAATTCATTTGACACTGTTTCGCTAGCTCCGTTTTTCGCATCCATTTTGTTAATAGAATTTTTCGAATAAATAACAGTAGCATTATCCTTTAGAATTATTGATGTATCCAAAGTATAACTTGAAAGTTTAGTGGCACAGTCTTCTGCTGTATATTTCACAGAATCTTTAAGCTGATCATATCCGCTTTTGGTTAGTACTTGTGCCATAGCTGTGGTTGTAAACATTATAGTACCTATCGCAAAACTTATGATCGTTGCTGTTTTTTTCTTTAATTTCACTTTATAACATCCCCTTTTGCTTTAATTTGTTTATAAACATGAAAGTCTTTCATAATTCCATTTTAACTTACATCTCTCTACTTTTTATAAACTAACTATAAACAAAGTATAAACTTTTCCATATTAATTTTTATTGTATTTTACTAATTATATCATTAAAATTCACATTGTAATAATTACTGCCGGAATACAATTCACAAAACTGGTTATAGTTAGTATTAAAATATTTATTATTTGGGACCATAACGATTAATAATCGTTTTTAACTAATAAATAATAAAAGGAGGAGAAAACAATGTCACATAAAAACAATAAAAACAGTAAAGATAATAAGAAAGCCGGCCAAAAGACAAAAAAAGAATTATCTAACATGAAAATGGAAACCGCCAATGAAATAGGCGTATCTAAAGAATCCAAGAAATTAGGAAAAGAAACATAATAATTTTAAGGGAGATGTCACGTGGCATCTCCCTTTTACTTTATAATTATAATTGCGATTTGTTTTGCTTATTTATTACCTTTCTTCAGCCATAAAATATAAACCTAATATTTCCGGTCCTGTATGTGATCCTATTGCTGTACCCACGTAATTTAAAATTACATCCTTCACATTGCCATGCTCTCTTACAAGAGCCTCAAGCGTTAATGCGTCTTCAATACAATCCCCATGACCTATGCCTATAATTTGCTTCTTGTTTGGGTCTGTTCTTTCCTTGAATTTTTCAACCAAAGTACTTATTGCTTTTTTTCTTCCCCTACATTTAGAAAAGGTCGTAAGTCTACCTTCATTGTCCATAAACAAAACGGGTTTTATACTTAATAGTGTACCAACAGTTGCGGCTGAACTTGATATTCTCCCACCTCTTTTTAAATGGTTTAAATCATTAACTGTAAACCAATGATTAATTTTAAGCTTATTTTCCTCAATAAAAGCAACTATTTCTCCTTTTGATTTTCCTTCTTTTAACATTTCATTAGCATAATAAACTAAAAGTCCTTGCCCAAGACTTGCGCATTTACTATCAACTATACTTATATCTGCCTCTGGAAATTCTTCAAGTATAGTTTCTCTACCTATATTTGCACTATTTATAGTTCCTGACAATGCAGAAGACATCGCAATATATATGATAGATTTTCCCTCACTTACATATCTTCTAAAAACCTCTACATATTTTTCGCTATTTATTTGTGATGTAGTAGGCATTTCCCCCTGTCTTAAAGCATCATAAAAATCCTTACGTATAAAATTTTTCCCGAAATCATCCTGAATTGCTTCACCTTTAAAATTACATATTAACCCTAATGCCGCTATATTATCTTGTTCAATATACTCTAAAGGTAAATCGCATCCTGAGTCTATTACTAAAATTGTATCACTAAGTGTTTTAGCCATAATTTTATTCCCCTTTGCAATTCTTATAAGTATTATATTCTACTGTTCTATTATGTATGATTTACTCAAACACTACAATACAAAAAAAAAGAAAAGTATATATACTTTTCTTAATATCGTTATTATAAAGAATATTTGCTATTCTACTATTTTTCCAATCTTTCTAAATTTATAGTATCTCTTAGTCAGTAACGACTCTACAGGCTCCCCTATTAATCTATTAATTGACTCCTCTATATTACGCTTAATACTCACTGCCATCTCATCTACGTTAGTGTGTGCTCCCCCTAGAGGTTCTTTTATAATTCTATCTATTATTCCAAAATCAATTAAATCCTGAGCTGTTATTTTCATTTCATTAGCTGCTTCTTTTGCACGGCTTGCATCTTTAAATAATATAGTAGCAAAGCCTTCTGGTGACAAAATAGAATATATTGCATGCTCTAGCATCCAAACCTCATCAGCTACAGCCATAGCTAATGCTCCACCGCTTCCGCCTTCCCCTATAACTATTGAAATTATTGGCGTTCTTAAATTTGACATTTCCATAAGATTTCTAGCAATTGCTTCTCCTTGCCCTCTTTCTTCTGCCCCTATTCCACAATTTGCTCCAGGAGTATCTACAAGGCAAATTACGGGTCTATGAAATTTTTCTGCCTGCTTCATAAGTCTCAAAGCTTTTCTATACCCTTCAGGATTTGGCATCCCAAAGTTTCTCTTTATGTTTTCCTTAATATTATTCCCCTTTTGCTGAGCTATAACAGTTACAGATATGCCATTAATTTTAGCTATTCCACCTACAATAGCAGCATCATCGCCATAGTATCTATCGCCATGAAGCTCCATAAAGTCATCAAAAATTAGATTTATGTAGCCAAGAGCAGTCGGCCGCTCAACAAGCCTTGCAATACTTACTTTATCCCAGGCAGTTAAGTTTTTATAGGCTTCCTTTTGCATATTATAAAGCTTAACTTCCAGCTGCCTTACTTCTTTTCCCAAATCTATATTTTGTTCTATTGCTAAATTCTTCAAATCATCTATTTTGTTTTTAAGTTCATACATATGCTTTTCAAAAGGTAAAGTTGCCATAAAATTTCACTCCCTATCGTTGCTTTTAGCTCTTTCTATTAGCTATGAATGAATTTTTAATATATCAGTTAAAGTATCCTTCATAGCCTTTCTATCCACTACTTTATCTATAAAGCCCTTTTGGAGCAAAAATTCAGCCCTTTGAAAATCATCAGGTAATTGCTGCTTTATTGTTTGTTCAATAACTCTTCTACCCGCAAAACCTATTAATGCATTTGGCTCAGCTAATATTATATCTCCAAGCATTGCAAAACTTGCTGTAACTCCTCCGGTAGTTGGATCTGTGAGAACGGTTATATAAAGACAACCATTTTTATTATGCCTAGCAATAGCAGCACTAGTTTTAGCCATTTGCATTAGAGAGTATATCCCTTCTTGCATTCTAGCTCCCCCTGAGGCTGTAAATATAATAATTGGTTTTTTAGCTTCTGTTGCTCTTTCAATTGCCCTTGTAATTTTTTCTCCAACAACAGACCCCATACTACCCATCATAAAATTGCTATCCATAACTACAATTACTGTGTCGTACCCATTTATCTTTCCCTCTCCCGTTGTTACAGCTTCATTTAATAAAGTTTTGTCGCGAAAGCTTTGGAGTTTATCTTCATAACCTTCAAAATTTATAGGATTTTCTGAGATAATATCCTTATCATATTCTATAAAAGTACCACTATCTATAGTGTACTTTATTCTATCTATAGAGCCAATTCTAAAATGGGTCCTACAATTTTCACAGGTCATTATGCTATTCTCTAAATCCTTACTATAAAGAATTTCACCACAGGTTTTACATTTAACCCACATTCCGGTCGGAATATTAGGCCTTTTCTCACCAAATTCATCCTCTAAATTTTTGACCTCAATATATTTACTCTTTTTAAATATACGGTTAAACTCAAACATATAATTGCTCCTTTCTAAAAACATACCTACACTACCTATATACAACTTAAATTTTATAGTCTGCTGCATATTTTACTTTATTATATACTTATAGTATAAACCATTTAGGTGATAAATCTAGTATGTATTTAGTAAGTTTTTTAAACATTATTAAATTCTTTACTGATAAAGCTAGTATCAAAATTTCCTTTTACAAAATTCTCATTATTTATTATTTTAAATTGAAAGTCTATATTAGTATCTATTCCCTCTATTATAAACTCTCCTAACGCCCTTCTCATTTTACATATCGCTTCTTCTCTACTTTTACCATGAACAATAAGCTTTCCTATCATAGAATCATAAGATGGTGGTATTTTATACCCTTGATAAACAGCACTATCAATCCTTACTCCGTATCCTCCAGGAATATGAAGCGATTTTATTTCACCTGGGCAAGGAATAAAATTTTTAGAAGGATTTTCTGCATTTATTCTACATTCAATAGCATGCCCCTGAATTTTTATATCCTCTTGTTTATAAGATAGCACTTGTCCCGAAGCAATATTTATCTGAGCTTTAACTAAATCTACCCCAGTAATCATTTCTGTTATTGGATGCTCAACCTGTATACGAGTATTCATCTCCATAAAATAATATTTTCCATACTTATCTAGTAAAAACTCTATTGTTCCAGCATTTTTATAATTAATAGACCTAGCCGCTTTAACTGCAACTTCACCCATCTGTTTTCTAAGTTCTTCTGTCATTAAAGGTCCTGGTGCTTCCTCTATTACCTTTTGATTACGTCTTTGGATAGAACAATCCCTCTCACCCAGATGAATAACATTTTTATGCTCATCTGCAAGTATTTGAAACTCTATGTGCCTCGGCTCTTCAATAAATTTCTCCATGTACATTGTATCATCACCGAAAGCATTTTTCGACTCCGTTTTAGCGGTATTATAGGCTGGTAATAATTCTTCTTGTTTCCTAACAATTCTTATACCTCGTCCTCCACCACCTGCTGAAGCTTTTATCATTAGAGGATATCCTATTTTTTCAGCCCACATTAAAGCTTCTTCTTCACAAGCAACCGCTCCATCTGAACCAGGAACTACGGGAACTCCCGCTTTTATCATTATTTCTCTTGCCTTTACCTTATTACCCATATTATCCATATTTTTTGAATCAGGTCCTATAAATTTAATATTACACTCCTCACACATCTGTGCGAATTTACTATTCTCAGATAAGAATCCAAAACCAGGATGAATTGCCTCTGCACCTGTAAGCACTGTTGCACTTAAGATATTTTGCATATTCAAATAACTATCTGCAGATTTAGCAGGTCCAATGCATACAGCCTCATCCGCCATTTGAGTGTGAAGAGCATTTTTATCTATCTCAGAATATACTGCCACAGTTTGAATGCCCATTTCATTACAAGCCCGAATTATTCTTACCGCTATCTCGCCTCTATTAGCAATTAATATCTTCTTAAACATACTATTTACCTTCCCTGCAATTAAAATTATTAACTAAAATATTACATACCTACGGCAAAAGTGATTTCAGCTTCTGCCGCCTTTTCTCCATTTACTGAAGCTACTGCCTTTCCAATTCCAACAGGTCCCTTCATTTTAATTATTTCTACTTCAAGCTTTAATACATCTCCTGGAACAACTTTTTTTCTAAATCTAGCTTTATTAATACCACCAAAGTAAGCAATTTTACCTTTATAATCATCCATGCTCAAAAGTGCTACCGCTCCAACTTGTGCAAGCGCCTCAATAATTATTACTCCTGGTACTACTGGTTCCGTTGGAAAATGTCCCTGAAAAAAATAATCATTCATTGTAACATTTTTATACCCTACGGCTCTTTTACCTGGCTCTAATTCCTCCACCTTATCCACGAATAGAAATGGATATCTATGAGGAATAATCTCTTGAATTTGTTTTATATTCAAAGTAGTACCTTTTATATTTTCCATATTAATGTCTCCACCTTTATTTTTTGAGTATTTTAAATAACGGCTGACCATACTCTACCATATCCCCGTTTAAAACTAACACTTCTACAACTTCCCCATCTACTTCACTTTCAATTTCGTTCATAAGTTTCATAGCTTCTAAAATACAAAGCGTATCTCCCTTATTTATTTTCGAACCAATTTTTACAAAATTATGTGATTCAGGGCTAGGAGAAGTGTACATGGTTCCAACAATTGGTGATTTAACTATAACTAAATTTTCCTCAAGCATTACCTTTGCTGCACTTTCTATTGTACTCGCCATATCGCCGTCTTGCTTTTCTAATGGCGCTCCATTTATAGCTGCATTTTCTTTATTTGATGAATCCGCAGTAATTGAATCTACAGATGATTCATAACTAGTCATTTTTTCCACTACCACTTGTTTCTCTTTTTTCTCCATTTTTATTATAATACCTTCTGTCTCAATTTCAAAAGACGTAAGCTTTGAATCACTAACGGTTTTAATCAACTGTTCAATATTTTTATAATCCATCATTATTTACCATCCCATTTTTCGAATAATATGGTAGCATTATGACCACCAAACCCTAATGAATTTGACATTGCATATTGTAGCTTCTCTTTTCTCCCGAAGTTTGGAACACAATCTAAATCACACTCTTCATCTGGCACCTTATATCCTATAGTTGCCGGAACAAATCCTTCTTCTAATGCCTTTACACAAACAATAGCTTCTATCGCTCCTGTGGCTCCAAGAAGATGTCCTGTCATAGACTTTGTCGAACTTACAGGTATCTTATACGCATATTCTCCAAACGCAGATTTTATAGCTGCTGTTTCAAACTTATCATTGTATGGAGTGCTTGTTCCATGTGCATTTATGTAAGAAACTTCTTCAGCCTTAACTTCTCCATCTTTAAGCGCCATTGTCATTGCTCTTGCAGCTCCCTCACCATCAGGCGCTGGGGAAGTTATATGATAGGCGTCACAAGTTGATCCATAACCCTTCATCTCTGCATATATATTTGCATTTCTTTTCTCTGCATGCTCTAAAGATTCAAGTATAACTATACCTGCACCCTCTCCCATAATAAATCCATTTCTCTCTTTGTCAAAAGGGATAGATGCCCTTAGTGGATCCTCACTTTTACTTAAAGCTGTTAAAGATGCGAACCCTGCTAAGGCTAGTGGAGTTATTGATCCTTCTGCTCCTCCAGCTATTATTATGTCTGCTCTTCCATCTTGAATCAAGTGAAAAGCATCTCCTATTGCATTTGTTCCTGTAGCGCAAGCCGTAACTACACTAGTACACATACCTTTAGCGCCATACTTTATTGCAATGTTTCCAGCTGCCATATTTCCTATTATCATAGGTATTAAAAATGGTGACACTCTATTGGGTCCCTTTTCCATTAGCTTATTTTGTTCTTTTTCTATAGTACCAATTCCGCCTATTCCTGAACCAACTATTACTCCTAGTCTTTCACTATCTATAGCTTCTAAATCAAGTCCTGAATTTTTAATAGCCTCGGCGGCTGCTACCATTGCATACTGACAGTACTTATCCATTTTTCTAGCTTCTCTTTTATCTAATGCAACTGTTACATCAAAATCTTTAATTTCTGCACCTAGCTTGCATTTATAGTTTGTAATATCAAAAGCCTTAATAACATCTATTCCACAAGTACCTTCTTTTATATTATTCCAAAAGCTATTTACATCATTTCCTATAGGAGTAACTGCTCCCATACCTGTTATAACAACTCTGTTTTTCATAAAATTAACCCTCCTTAAAATCGTAAGTTAACTGTTTTTTTATTACATTACCATTCCACCATCTACATTTATAACTTGGCCTGTTATGTATGAGGATTCTTCCGACGCTAAAAATGCTACTACATTTGCAACATCTTCTGGACATCCAAGTCTCTTAAGTGGAATAGTACCCATTATAGCATCCTTTACCTTATCAGGCAGTGCATCCGTCATGTCTGTTCCAATATATCCTGGCGCTACTGCATTACAAGTAATCCCGCGGCTTGCAAATTCTCTAGCCACAGCTTTAGTCATTCCTATTATACCTGCCTTTGCAGCAGAGTAGTTTACTTGGCCTGCATTTCCAGTAAGTCCAGACACTGAGGATATATTAATTATTCTTCCAGACCTTTTCTTAAGCATTATTGCAGATACATGCCTTGTGCAATTAAAAGCACCCTTAAGGTTAGTATTTATAACGCTATCAAAGTCATCTTCCTTCATTCTCATTAAAAGACCATCTTTAGTTATACCCGCATTATTAACCAAAATATCTACACTTCCAAATTGCTCAATGCATTTTTTTATCATATTCTCAACACCACTATAGCTACTTATATCACATTGGACCGCAAGTGCCTTAGCTCCTAGCGCTTCTATTTCTTTTACTACTTCCTGTACCCCTCCTACACTGTTTCGATAGTTAAGGACTACATTTGCTCCAAGTTTTGCTAACTTTATAGCTATAGCCCTTCCAATACCACGACTTGCTCCTGTAACTACTGCTGTTTTACCACTTAACATTAATTTGCTCTCCTTTATATATATCATAGTGCATTTGTTCCTCAAACATTACTTCAGCTTAGTTATCCCTACTTCTTAAGTAACTCTACCGCTTTATTTAAGGATGCCATATCCTCTACATTTGTAACTGTAAGCTTTCTATCTATTTTTTTAACAAATCCACTTAATACCTTGCCTGGTCCTATTTCAACAAAGGTATCAACACCATCTTTTATCATATTTCTTATAATAGTTTCCCATAAGACAGTACTCATAACTTGAAGTTTTAAATTCTCTTTTATATCTTCCTTACTTTTCACATAATCACCATTGATATTTGTCATTAATGGAATTGTAAAATCTTCAATGTTTATGTTCTTGAGTTCCATCTCTAATTTCTCTGCAGCTGGTTTTAACATAGAAGTATGAAAAGGTGCGCTTACAGGTAAAAGTATCACTCTTTTCGCGCCTTTCTCTTTAGCTATTTCTAAGGCGTGTTCAACTGCTGCTATTTCCCCGGCAATTACTATTTGTCGCGGGCAGTTTAAATTAGCTATTTCTGCAATTCCAGAAATTTTAGCCTCAGTGCAAGCTTCGTAAACTAAATTAGCATCTAGGCCCAAAATAGCCGCCATAGTTCCTATTCCCATAGGAACTGCTTCCTGCATAAACCTTCCACGCTTTTTAACGAGCTTTACAGCCTCTTTAAAACTCAAACTTCCACTACACACAAGTGCTGAATACTCTCCAAGACTAAGTCCTGCTGTTACATCACACTTTATGCCATGTTCTCTTAATGCCATAAGGGCTGCTATACTTGTGGTTAAAATAGCCGGTTGAGTATTCTCTGTGATATTTAGTTCTGATTCTGTACCCTCAAAACATAATTTACTTAACTCAAAGTTAAGCTCTTTATCGGCTATGTCAAATATATTCTTGCAAGCCTTTATGTTTTGAAATAGTTCCTTGCCCATACCAATATATTGCGCGCCCTGTCCCGGAAAAATAAAAGCAGTTTTACTCATAATTTTCCTCCTATCTTATTTATTACTTAATCTTATATATGTCAAATAATAATATTATCTTTTAACTTAATCTTTTAATTGTTTCCTCTGCCTCTTTAAACATTTCTTGTATAATTTCACTACAGCTTTGTTCTTTCTTTATAAGACCTGCAATTTGTCCTGCCATAACAGATCCCATGTCTACATCGCCTTCTTTTACTGCTCTTGGTAGACATCCTGCTCCTAATGCTTCTAAAATCTCTAGTGAAGCATTTTCTTTCTCAAGCTTTAAGAATTGTCTTGATAACTTGTTCTTTAAAACTCTAACAGGGTGCCCTGTAGATCTCCCTGTCACCACTGCATCTATATCCTTTGCAGCTAATATCTTCTTTTTGTAATTTTCATGAACTGTACATTCATTTGCTATTAAGAACCTTGTACCTACCTGAACTCCCTGTACTCCAAGCATAAATGCTGCTGCAAGACCACGTCCATCACCGATACCTCCTGCTGCAATTACGGGAATAGTTACTCCATCAACAACTTGGGGAACAAGTGTCATAGTTGTAAGCTCACCAATATGTCCTCCAGACTCACATCCTTCTGCAATAACTGCATCTGCTCCAGCTCTTTCCATACGCTTAGCTAAAGCTACAGATGCAACTACTGGTATGACTTTTATTCCATGTGATTTCCATAGTTCCATGTATTTTCCTGGATTTCCTGCACCTGTAGTAACTACCTTAACTCCTTCTTCACATATAAGATGTGCGATTTCTTCTGCATTATCACTTAAAAGCATTATATTAACACCAAAGGGTTTATCTGTTAATTGTTTTGCTTTTCTAATTTCATCTCTTATATAATCAACTGGTGCATTAGCTGCCGCTATAATACCCAAGCCCCCTGCATTAGATACTGCTGATGCTAAGCTACTATCTGCAACCCAAGCCATTCCACCTTGTATTATTGGATATTTCACACCTAGTTCTTTAAAAAATACGGAATTAACCATTATACCCCTCCTTGATTCCTTAAACCATATAGTTAGGGTCAGACAATTATAGAAAAATACTCAGTATTTCAGCTCTCTAATTATCTAACCCCATAATTACTATTATTTCATTTTTGCTTCTATATACTTAACAATTCCCTTTACATCTTTAATGTTTTCAATATCTTCATTTGGGATTTCAATCTCAAAAGCTTCTTCAAGTGACATTACAATTTCAAATATTTCAAGTGAATCTACACCTAAATCATCTGAGAAGTTCGCCTCCATTGTAACTTCTACCTCGTCTATCCCTAATTGTTCAACTATTACATTTTTAACTTTTTCAAATATCATTTATAATTCCTCCTAAAATTTTATTTTAAATTGTCCATTCTATTAGTGCAGCCCCATAGGTTAATCCACCGCCAAAGCCTACAAGTATAATTTTATCACCAGCTGTAAGCAAGTTGTTTTTATTCATTTCGTCTAGCGCTATAGCTATACTTGCCGCTGAAGTGTTTCCGTATCTATCTAAATTTACGTAAAATTTTTCTTTATCTGCTTTTAATCTTTTAACTACAAAATCTATTATTCTTAAATTTGCTTGATGACAAACTACATACTTAATATCGTCAAGTGTATAATCATTTTCCTTTAAAATTCTTTCTATACTGCTTTCAATAATTTTTACCGCAAATTTAAAAATTTCTTTTCCATCCATGCTTATTTTTGCTTTAAAATTTTCAACACCTCTTGTAAAAGTGTTTTTTACATCTACTGTTGGGCAAGTTAAGTATTCAGCCTTTTCACCCTCTGAAGTTGAATTTATAGAAATAATTCCTTTTTTACTACCTACTTCAATTATTGCAGCCCCTGCTCCATCTCCAAATAATGTACAGGTATTTCTATCTGTCCAATCAACAATCTTTGATAAAACCTCAGCACCTATTATTAAGGCTCGAGTGCATTGACCCGTTTTAATAAATTGCATTCCTATGTTAAGTGCAAATATAAAGCCAGTACAGGCTGCCGATATATCAAAGGCCATGGCATTTACGGCACCAATTTTCCCTTGAACTATGCATGCCGTAGCTGGAACAAATTGATCTGGAGACGTACTTGCGACAATTATAAGATCTATATCTTCTGCCCTTATTTTAGCATCACTTAATGCTGCTAATGCAGCTTTTGTGGCTAAATCTGAAGTGTTTTCCCCTTGTGATATATGTCTCTGCTTTATACCAGTTCTAGAAATTATCCATTCATCAGACGTATCTACAATTTCTGCTAATTGATGATTAGTCATTATGTTTAAAGGAGCATAACTTCCTGTACCAATTATTTGTACTTCATTCATTACATTACCTCCCCTTTCATTGATTTTCTAGCTTATATGTTTTTTTGAAAAAATCATTTAATTTTTCAAGAGATTTTATTAAGGTCTCTTCTTCTTCATCATTAAGACCATTTATAGTTTCGTGCACCATATGATAATGAAATTTTTCATGTATTCTGTAAGCTAGTTTCCCTTTTCTGGTAAGGGTAATCATTACTGATCTTCTATCCTCTTCCCCTCTTTTTCTATCTACATATCCTTTTTTAAAAAGTTTATTAATAGCGGTAGTAAGAGTGCCTACAGTAATTTTAAGGTCTTGGGCCACCCGTGTCATAGTTCTATATTTGTACATTCCTATTGCATCTATAGTATGAATTTCTGTTATAGATAAATCATTAAGTACTCCTTCTTTAAGTGCTCTATGCTCTATTTGCAATATATCATTAAATGTCTCTACTAGAAGCTCATTCACGACTCCAACAGACCTACTCATATAATTATCCCCATTTCATATAACTTATTACATATACTTTGATAATCAAAGTATATCTTCGGAATAATCATTTGTCAAACTTATTAAACTTATTAAACTTATTAAACTTATTAAACTTTTTTTGTAAGATTTGTATTTTTATAACTTTACAAAATTTAAAAAACAAGTTCTGCCTCTGTAACCAATTCATTCATTAATTCTTTAACAGAGATAATCTTATCCACCTTATAACCATTAGTTCCAACAAATATAAGTCCCTTATCTAAGTTACCTTTTACTGCCTGTATCAATGCTTCTGTAATGCAGTAAGGGGTCTTCGTGGGATCGCATTTTTTTATGCATAGTGAACATTTCTCAACCTTGCAACCATGTTCCTCGACTATCTTCATGAATCTATTGTTAATGGCTCTTCCTGGCATACCTACAGGACTCCCAACTAATTTTATATCCTCTTGTTTTGAGTTTATATACGCCATTTTATAAGCTAAGCTAGCATCACATTCCTCTGTAGCCACAAATCTAGTAGCTATTTGTACCCCCTGCGCACCCAGTTTTATAATTTCAGCAATATCTTCTCCAGTATAAATTCCTCCAGCAGCAATTACAGGAATTTTTTTATTATATTTTTCTTCAAAGGGTTTAATTGCTAAAATAACTTCTTTTACTATTTCCTTTAAATCCTGAGTTGTATTTTTTACTAATGATTCCATAGAGAAACCAAGATGTCCTCCAGCTTTAGGACCTTCAACAATAACTAAATCTGGTGCACAACTGTTTTTTTTATCCCACATTTTAGCTATAACCGTAATTGCCTTTGCTGATGATACTATAGGTGCGAGTTTTGCTTTAAACCCTTTAGCTATTTTAGGCAAATCAAGCGGAAGACCTGCACCCGATATTATTAAGTCTATTCCTTCTTCTAAAGCAACCCTTGTGATTTCCTCATAATTATTCATAGCTACCATAATATTTATTCCAATAACACCTTTAGGACTGAGCTTTCTAGCTCTCCTGATTTCATTTATTAATGCTCTTTTGTTTGATTCCCTTGTGTTAGTTCTAAAGTCCTCTTCTCTATATCCAATTTGAGCAGTAGATATTATTCCAATCCCGCCTTCATTAGCAACCGCTGCTGCTAGCGATGAAAGTGACACCCCTACTCCCATTCCGCCTTGTATTATAGGAACGGTTGCTATTAATTCTCCAATTTTTAAAGGAGGTAACTTCATAATTATCCTCTCCCTTTACTTTGATTTTTAAAATACTTTGATAATCAAAGTATATATATTTCTATATTGTATGTCAAGATAAAAGTATTTTATATTTCCATACCCTCTAAGTATTTATAATATGATAGGAAAATATCTATTAATTTAATATTTGTATTGTCACAAGTAATATTTGTATTATAATAAACTTATTATAAAAATATAATTAACTTTAGAAAGGATGAGTTTAATTGATTCGTATCATAGCTATAACAAAGAATTTAAATGTAATACATGATTTACCAATATACGATTTATTAAAGGAAAATATCCTATGGTACTGGATGGATTTTAATAATCCTAGTGAACAAGAAACATCCTTGTTAAATACATATTTTCACTTTCATAGTTTGGCTATAGAAGATTGTGTTCTTTCATTAAATAGCCCCAAACTCGATTATTACGATAATTATAATTTTTTTATACTCAATGCCCTAACTAAAAATACTTTAGATCCTGTAGAAATCTCTCTTTTCGTAGGCACGAAGTATATCGTGTCTTATCATAGTACCAACTCAAATGAGCTAGATAAAGTCTTTGAATTATCAAAAACTGACAATCAAAATTTGAATAAAGGACCTTCATATATTGCACATCAAATATTGGATGAAATTGTTGATAGCTTCTTTCCGGTTATTAATAAAATTGAAAATAAATTAGATGAAATTGAAAATAACATTAAAAGAAAGACCATTCGCACCCTAATGGATGAAATTTTTGATATGAGAAGTGATTTATTAAAGCTCCGTAGACTAGTAAATTCTATGCGCGACTTACTATATATAATATTAAACTCTGAACACCTTATAGGTTTTCATGAACATAAATTTTATTTTTCTGATATTCATGATCACTTAGTTAAGCTTTCTTCTATGGTAGATTCTAATAGAGAAATGACATCTGATATGCGTGATAATTATTTATCCGTAAATTCAACTCGTATGAATAGACATATGATGGTTTTAACTGTTATATCAAGTATCTTTATACCGCTAACATTTATAGTCGGAGTTTATGGTATGAATTTTAGTTATATGCCTGAACTTACCTTTAAGTATGGTTACTTTATAATTTTATTAATTATGGCTATTATAGCAATAGAGATGTTTTTATGGTTTAAACGTAGAGGGTGGTTTGATGTATAGCATTAAAAGGAAAAATAGAAACAACATATGTTTTTCTCCGATTACTCAACTCACTTATAGGCATAAAAAGACTTCTATATAGATATACCTATATAGAAGTCTTTTTATTTATTTAATTCTCCTTATCAGAAATAATTATAGAAAGGAAGATCTTTTATGTTTAATATTATTAAGGTAAACGGCAAAAAAAACATTATAGCTCTTATTATTAGCATTTTATTAGCACAGGGTGTAGGTTTATTAAGTGGTTTTTTAAGTATGAATTCACCTAGCGCATATGAAAACTTTAACAAACCATCTTTTTCACCTCCTGGATGGATTTTTCCAGTAGTATGGACAATTCTATTCACTTTAATGGCTGTATCTGCATATAGAATTTGGATGAAAGGTAAGTCAGGTGAGGAAGTGCGCAAAGCACTACTTTTATATGGTATTCAGTTGTTTCTAAACTTTCTTTGGTCTATTATATTTTTCAGATACAGACTATACGCAATCGCCTTTTTAGAATTGCTTGTATTATTAGTTTTCATTCTTCTAACTACTTTTGAGTTTTATAGAATAGATAAAACTGCAGCTTATCTTATGATTCCTTATATAGCTTGGGTATCCTTTGCTGGTGTTTTAAATTATACTATCTGGATGCTTAATTAAATAATTATGTGTCCCCATATCTAAGAACCTATAATATTAGTGGTCGTTGTTTAATAAAAATACTATTAGCCACCGCTGATATCACTAGGTTCTTTTATTTATAAACTTTAGATCCACTCAAAAGGATGGCAAAACCCTAATGTTCATATTTAAATTAAAAATTATTATTAATTTATACATTTAGGGCGCACTAAGTCTTAAAAAATATGTTATCGTATTTTTTATATGCTACAATCTATATGTATGAAATAAATTAAGATTACTTATGATTGGAGTATACAAAATGAAAAAATTTAAAAAGTTTTACATAGAAATTACAAACGTCTGTAATCTTTCATGTAGTTTTTGTCCAAAGACGCTTAGGTGCCCTGAATTCATGAGTATAGAGACCTTTAGAAAAATATTAGACCAAATAAAACCTCATACCGACTATATATATTTTCATGTTAAAGGAGAGCCGTTTCTGCATCCAAAATTAGATGACTTCTTGGATTTAAGTTATGAAAAAGGTTTTAAAGTTAATATAACCACCAATGGAACACTTATAAACAAAGTTCATGACAAAATAATGCTTAAACCGTCACTAAGACAAATTAACTTTTCCTTGCACAGTTTTGATGGCAATGAATGTGTTTCTGATAAAAACGAATATGTTAATAATATTATTTCCTTTGTAAAAGAAGCTATAAATACAACCGATACTTTATTTTCTCTAAGATTATGGAATCTAGATGTGAATAATAGCACAAATCACAAAAATGTAAAAAACAAAGATTTACTTTCTGTAATTGAACATGCCTTCAAACTCTCATATAAAATTGAAGAAGAAATACACCCAGGTCGTGGTATTAAAATCTGTAATAAGGTATACTTAAATCAAGATCATGAATTTAAGTGGCCAGATTTAAAAGTAGAAGAAGACAATAACCCTAGCTTTTGTTATGGCCTTAGAAATCAAGTAGCCATATTAGTAGATGGAACAGTAGTGCCTTGCTGCCTTGATGGAGAGGGAATAATTAACCTAGGTAATATTCATAATGCTAATTTTTCTGATATAGTTAACAGTAAAAGAGCTAATGACATATATAATGGCTTTTCTAAGAGAGAAGCAGTTGAAGAGCTATGCAGAAAGTGTGGATACAGAAAAAAATTCAATAACATTTTATAAAAAACTCGGATTAATATTACAATAATGGATATACTATTATTTATAAGTTGTAAAATTTAACAAGTAAAGGGTGATAATATGAGAGTTCCAAATCATATTGGAATAATTCCAGATGGAAATAGACGATGGTCTGTGGATAATGGACTATCAAAAGATAAAGGATATTCCTTTGGACTAGATCCTGGTTTGTCTTTGTATAAGATTTGTAAAGATATTGGCGTAAAGGAAATAACTTATTATGGGTTTACTACTGACAATACAAAAAGACCACCCTTGCAAAGAGAAGCCTTTGTAAAAGCTTGTGTAGATGCAGTAAAGCTCTTAAGTACACAGGACGCAGAGCTATTAGTAGTAGGGAATAGTAAATCCCCTATGTTTCCTAAAGAATTACTAGAATACACTTCCCGTAGAACCTTTGGCAAGGGTGGTATAAAACTAAATTTTCTTGTAAATTATGGATGGGAATGGGATTTAAGTAATCTTGACAAAAATAAAAGCAGCAAAAGAAGTAATATCTTTAACTGCATAAAAACTAGCGATATTTCTAGAGTAGATTTGATTGTTCGTTGGGGTGGAAGAAGACGTCTTAGTGGTTTTCTGCCGTTGCAATCCATATATTCCGACTTTTATATTATAGACGACTTTTGGCCTGATTTTAAACCAGAGCACTTATCAAAGGCTTTAAATTGGTACAATGACCAAGATGTAACTCTTGGTGGTTAATTTTTTATAAAAAAGTAGATATAAGTTTAAACTAAACTATATCTACTTTTTTATACCTCAAAACATGCTATTATTATATTATAGTTTTTATTTTAAAGGAGTTTTTATGGTTAATGAAAAAATAAATTGTACTAAATGTAAGTATTATTATATTACTTGGAATGTTTCGTTCCCTAAAGGTTGTAAATTTTTTGGCTTTAAATCTTTAAATTTCCCCTCTATACTAGTAAAGCAGTCCACGGGGTTATCTTGCAAAAAATTTATGCCAAAAGAAAACAATTGAATTTTAAGTGCACGCACTAAAATAAAACGTGTAACAAAAACTCACGAATCATACTTTAGTTATATGCTTTCTACACCCTTTAGAAAAACTAATCTATAAACCCGTTATTTTGATCAATGACCTCATATGCATAAGGTTCAATTTCTCGTTGTATTATATTTCTATTCTCATTAATCCTAGTAACTATTGTGGGTATATTTACAAGCCTACTGACTACGCCTTCCGTTTTAACATACTTATCTAATCCACATGTAACTTTATCATGTTCTACATTAACTAATTCTTTTCCACTAATATGTCTCAAAAGTCGGGCCTCCTTTTAGATATTATTTTGTACATATACAAATACTCATATACCTTTTAAATTTTCTTTTATTTAATTTTCTAGTTTTTTATTTTTATGGTATTAAATGAAATAATGATAACAACGTTGAAATGCTGTTACCACAATTTTTTAAACATTATTAGAGACTTCTTTTATTGCTCATCTACTCTTACTTCCGATTTACGTTTTTCTTTCTTCATATCAGATTCCTCAATAATCTCTGGTTTTTTAGGTTTGTTGTCTTTTTCCTTTGCAGGTGTTTTCATTTCTTTATATGGCATAAAATCACTCCTTTATAAAGTATTTTTTACTTTTATATAAATTTTATTCATCTATTTATTTTGCCTTACGTATTTTTCCGGATTTTGAGGCTCACCATTTTTTCTTACTTCAAAATGCAGATGAGGTCCTGTACTATTTCCAGTACTTCCTACTTCCCCTATTTTTTCGCCCTGTTTTATAGTTTCACCTTTCTTAACATCTATAAAACTACAATGTGCGTATGTAGTTTGTATACCGCCGCTATGGGATAGTTGTATTATATTACCATATCCCTCCTGCCATCCAGCAAAAGTGACTGTACCATCTAATGCGGCATTTATTGTCGTACCCATATTCGCAGCTATATCAACCCCTTGGTGCATTTTACCCCAACGCATACCAAAATTCGAACTTATACTTCCTCTTGATGGACTTATTATATTAGCATTCGTAAGGATTATTGGTTTGTAATTTCCTACTAATATTTCTCTGTTCTGCACTTTAGTTATAATTTCTTCCTTTAGTAATTTTCGAGAAACAATATTATTATTGAGGACTACTATCTCAGTAGTAACTTTTTTTACACCGTCAACTCCCTCCGTTTTGACCTTATTAACCCCCTCTTTTAGTTTATTCGAAGATTTCATAATCGTAGCCGAGTATATTTTTTGCTTTTTTGTTATACTTCCTGCTACTTTTACAGTTATAATTGGTCTTTTAGCTTTATCGTTATATTCTATTAAATCACTTATAATTTCATGATTTTTATATAAGTCACCTAATTTAATCACACTATGCTCGTAACTGATTTTATTTTCTATATCTATATTTTTAACATTATCCATCATAGTCTTCTTAGAATAGTAGACTTTTACAGAATTTAAAATTTCTTTTCCTACCTTTTCACTTTCCACGTATGCCACTTTTTTATCATCAGACTTCATTAAAAATACGCCGACAAATATGTCGAATTTTTTTAACATTACCGCCTTAAGGTTATCTCCACTCAGAAACATATCGTAATCAGCTACCTGAGCATTATCTAATGTAAAATTTTCTTTTATAACTACATTGTTGTATTTAGATTTGACTTCACTTTGTAATTCATTATATATCCTAGTAAACTCCTTCTTACTTTTTACAAAAGTTATGATATTACCTCCAATTGATACTTTATAACCACTAACCCTATAAACGTTAAAATACAAAATATTAGCTGTAACTATAAGTGTTATCATTATTACACTTATACTTCTTTTGTTCTGTTTTAAAATATTCACTCTATACCTCCTATGGTACTTACTTAATATGTCCTATCTTAGTAATAATATACATTTTTAAATTATATTTTTCATTTCTATTTTCAGCTATATGGTATACTATAGTTTGAATAATATAATTTTTATAAACTTTGGTATTAAGTATAATTAAAAATTATAGTTTTATAATAAAAAAAGAGAGGTAGTGATTTTATGAGTACTTTCATGTTTAAGAATGAAAATTTCAAATATACTCCTGTGAGTAATATTTTTATAGATAAGTTCATGCCTAGAGCCAGGGGAGAATTCGTTAAAGTTTATCTTCTTGGTTTAAAATATTGTGCTTCCGGAGAAATAGGCGCAACATCTTCAGTTATCGCAAATACACTAGGACTTCTAGAAACAGATGTCGTTAATGCTTGGAACTATTGGAATGATGAAAACCTAATTAAAATGACTGCCATTGATAATATGGGTAACTATAATATTGATTTCTTAGATTTATTGGATATTCCAGCTGATAACACAC
>NZ_JBNMNU010000049.1:0-26184 GCF_051278035.1 Clostridium sp. | reverse complement strand
CTATAAGTGCAGTATTTGTTTTATCGTAGGCTAAAAATTCATCAGTGGTTATTACATCAGTTATTCCTTTTAACACATTTTCAGCCAAAAAACCTGCCATATTTACTGGATCTTTAGCTGATGAGAAAGGAGGTGCATAGGATAGTTCTAATTCTGTTAGATCAGTAACTGTTCCGCCGAGGCGTATAACTGTAGCAAGTACATCTATTCGCTTGTCTACTCCATCATAACCTACTCCTTGAGCTCCAAGTATCCTTCCTTCATCATTAAAAATAAGTTTTAAAGTCATAGGAAGAGCACCAGGGTAATAAGATGCATGACTTACAGGATGTACAAATACAACTTTATGAGGAATATTAAGTCTAGTTAAAGTTCTTTCATTATTGCCTGTACCGGCAGCTGTTAAACCAAACACCTTAATAATTGAAGTTCCTTGAGTTCCCTTAAAAGTAGTTCCAAGACCAGCTATATTATCAGCTGCAATCCTACCTTGTTTATTTGCAGGTCCAGCTAGTGGAATTGCTGATTTTCGTTTGTTCACAAAATCAACTATTTCTATAGCATCACCGACTGCATATACAGAAGGGACAGCTGTTTCCATTTTATCATTTACTATTATATGACCCTTAGGTCCGAATTCTATTCCACTATTTTTTAGAAAACCAGTATCAGGAAGCACTCCTATTGCTAAAATAACCATATCAGCGCTTAGTTTTTTATCACTATTTAAAATTACTTCCACACTATCTTCATTATCTTTAAAAGATTTTACTCCGTCGTTTAAAACTATTTCAATGCCATTATCTGAGATTTCCTTTTCAACGGTTAAAACTATATTTGTATCTAAAGGGGCCATTATGTGGGGAGCTGCTTCTACTATAGTAACGTCAAGACCTCTTTCTTTTAGGTTTTCAGCCATTTCAATGCCAACATAGCCTCCGCCAATAACAACAGCCGAATTAATACCTTTTTTGTCCACAAATGCTTTTATATTATCAGTATCTGGTATATTTCTTAAGGTGAATATTCTTTTACTGTTAATGCCCTCTATATTAGGTTTAATTGCTTTTGAACCTGGTGATAGGACTATATAATCATAGCTTTCTTCATAAGTGCCTTTTGCCTTGCTATTAACTGTTACAGTCTTTTTCTCTGTGTCAATTCCCACTACATCACTGTTGTTTCTTACATCTATATTAAATCTGGCTTTCATACTCTCGGGGGTTTGTACTAAAAGGTTATCTCTATCTTTTATTACTTCACCTATATAATAAGGAAGACCACAATTTGCAAAAGAAATATATTCATCTCTTTCAAACATAATTATTTCTGCAGTTTCATCAAGTCGTCTGAGCCTGGCCGCTGTTGACGCTCCACCAGCTACTCCACCTACAATTAATACTTTTTTCATATAAATATTCCTCCTTGTACTTTTTTAATTTATTTATTAGCTCAATATTAAAATTGAATTTATTAACTTTGTTATTCTTTTATCTCTAATTTCATAGTTAACTTGGAGTCCTTTTTGTGAGCCATCTAAAACACCGGCATATCTTAACTTCTGTAAATGTTGTGATACAGTGGATTGAGGAAAAGAATTGTTATATTATAATATTACGATATAACAATATAATAACACATATAAAATAAAAAGCAATAGATATATCAATCTTTGTTAAATATTTATTTTATAAAAACGAATAACAAGTCAAATATGAAAACATACTGACTTGTTATTTATTTGAAATAGTAGAATTTGAACTTCTATTTTTAATCTCCGCCATAATAAAAACAATAAAGGGGATTATAACTACAAAAGGTAAAGAATAAAATTGCCAGATATTAAAAGCAAAAAATGACATTTCCATGATGCTTTTATAAACGAAAAAGGAGAAGGCGAGCATTAAAAGGGTTACAGGTGTTGCAATAAACTTATAATCATCAAAATCAAAGATCTTGGAAATTCCATTACAGACAGCAAAAATACATATAGAAACTTTAACATAGATACTGATTAGAAAGTCAATAGTTACGAACATTTCCATTCTTTCAAGTATATCTCCGATTCTAATTAGGCTTATGGCCATTGTAGAAGGAAAATATACTCTAGATATGGTTTCACTACCAATTATTAAAATGTTTCTTAGGGTTGCTAAAAATATAAGCCCCCCACCTATGAGTAAACCTAGCATAAATGTTTTTTTGTAACTTTTAGTTTTAGATATTTTTGAAAATACCATCATAAAAATTACAGTTTCTCCAAAAGGATAAGAAAAACTTGAGAAAGCACCTCTTAAAACTGGTGACGCACCATTACTTAATATTGGCTTTAACCGGTATAAATCCATTTGTGGAATAGCCAATACAGTGACAGTAAAAAATAAGATGATAACTACAAAAACAAAGAATTCAGACCATCTTCCAAGTACTTCAATTCCCTCTTTTATGCCCCATATTAGCAGTATACTAAAAAAAATCATAGGCACTGCTATTGGTGTGTCATCATAGACTAAAGTTTTAGAAAATTCTGATAAATTAGTTATAACTACAGTTCCATCATGAAAAGCAAACCATATCATTAATATACTGACTATTTTACCTATATATTTTCCCATTAGGATTTGGAGTATATCAAATAAATCTTTTCCTGGATATAAAGATAAAATTCTGGAGTACATAAGTAACAATAAGATTGACCAGGTGATAGCAATAATTATTGCTAGCCAGGCGTCTTGTTTTGCCAGACCTCCAGATCCTTGAAGGAAAGTACTTCCAATTATGAAAAGGATTATAAGTATTACACCTTGTCTTTCAGAGATAACTTCATTTTTCATTTGTGTCTACCACCCTATCACTGCTTTCCAAACAGTTAATAATAAAAACTAATTACTTTTACCAAATATTAATTCTACAACATTTTTTATTCCATTTGATGGACTTGGCAACGGTACCTTTAAAGCAACAAGTATGCTAATTATCATGGAAAAGGTAATTAGAGAAAAATATAATATTATTTTACCCTTATTTTTTTCCTTCAAAAGGGGTACCGTCTCAAAAAAAATTATAAATATATATGAAATGATTACAAATACAACCATATATAAATTCTCCTTTTGTTATTTTACTAGGGGGATAGAATCATTCATTCGACCACTAGACTTTATATCTAGATGTACATTAACTTCTGTCTTCATCTCAGTAAATATATTTATTCCATTTTTTTTAAAACTTTCACTTATTTTTGGCATATTGTTACGAAAAACTTCTCCAAAACCTAAAATATCAGTATCATTTTTTTGTAATTTTGTAATTAAAGATTGTATTGTACCCTCCATACTATTTTCTGCCTCACTCTGAAATGTTTTTAAGTTTTTTTCTTCTATAAAATTTTTAGTGCCTTGAACCTCGGATATAATTACAATTGGGTAAATATCTACTATTAGTGATGCAGATCCATTATTATAATGGGGGGTAAGTTTAGTGATATTTTGATCTATTTCTAAGGTTACGCTTGTGCCAGTTCCTGAAACATTTTTGATATTAATTAAGCCACCACTTATATTATTTCTAATCATAAGCATATATAAAGTTTCAAAATCATCCAAATATCCTACAAGCTTATCTGCTTTGAAAATAGCAGAGCCACTTAAACGAGGTGCTAGAGTACTCTCATTAATCTCATTTTTAACAGAAGCTACTGCCTGAGAATCTCCGATAGCAGTGAGTCTATCTATAAATGACCATAGACTTGAATAGGTGTATTTAGAAAGTAGTATCCCCGATTTCATAGTATCATCAAGATGAAAACCAACTACTTGATTAAGTCTGACCTTTTGCTTTAAAATTTCAGAAGCAGTTTCACCCTTTGATATTAGAAACCACATATCGGGTCTGACGTCTGAGGATCTATTTAACCAATCAATTACAGGGATTACGCCTTCAATTGCTAATTGTTCGCTTACTATTATGACCTTTGCATCACTCCAAAAAAGTTTCATACCAGTTTTTTGTATCATATTTCTAACAGCGGAGAATACGCTTTCACCTTCGGATATGAAGAGCTCCGAACTTATAATTGATGATGCCCCTTGCATTTGCGTGGTTATAATTTCTGCTGTAACAATATATTTACTTGTTATTTCATCTTTGTCTATTGCTACACCAGACACTATTGCAAGGCTCTCTATTTCTTCATAATCCCAACACCCAGATAATAAAATAGGACACATAATTATCATTAAAAATAATAATATTAATTTTTTTTTTTCATTTCCAGCTCCTCTTTCCAGCTTTTTTCATTCGCTTACTATTTTTTGTTAAAAGCTTCGGCCTTAAATACATAGCCCACCAGGGGGCTCTTATTGCCGTATCTTTTATATCCTCAGCGGAAAAAGCAGGGACGTTAATCATATATGGTATACCAAAAGAGCGTATTGACATCATATGAAGTACTAATCCCATTACTCCAAACATATAACCATATAAACCTAGGACAGAGGACAATATAAGTAAAATTATCCGTATCTCCGCTATCCCCAAAACCTGTGGTAGCATTATACTTGCAATTCCAGTTATTGCAGTTATTATTATAATTGGGGCACTAACTAGTCTCGCATTAACAGCAGCATCACCAAGCACTAAGGCACCTACTATACTAATTGCTCCGCCAACTTGCTTAGGCATTCTAAGTCCTGCCTCTTTTAGTATCTCAAATATGATCATCATAGCCATGGCCTCTACAAATGTTGGAAAAGGGGTCCCTTTCCTTGCAGAATACATGCTTAGAAGAAATGGTGTTGGAAGGAGCTCTTGATGAAAGGTAGCAAGGGCTACATATATGGCTGAAGTACTAGTACTAATAAAAAAACATAACCATCGAAGAAGCCGTACAAAGGATGAATATAAAAAATTATCATAATAGTCTTCATTGCTCTGGAAAACCTCAACAAAAAAGGTTGGAAGAGTTAAAACAATAGGGCTTCCATCGCAGATAACCGCAAATCTTCCTTCGAGAAGTTTGGCTACAACCACATCAGGTCTTTCTGTATTAATAATTGTTCTAAAAGGAGAATAGGGTGCATCTTTAATAAGTTCTTCAACGTAACCACTATCTAAAATACCATCGATTTCAATACCACTCAGACGTGTCATTAGCTCTTTAAGTATAGCTTCCTCAGCTATACCCTCAATATAACAAACACATATCTGAGTTTTTGTTTGCTTTCCTATTTTCATAAATAAAAGTTTTAAATTTGGATTAATTACTCGTCGTCTAATAAGTGTAAGATTTAAGTTAAGTGACTCGGTAAACCCTTCCCGAGGACCTCTGACTATAGTCTCTGCTTGGGGTTCTGAAATTTGTCTTGTTTCCCACCCGATAGTATCTATAATAAGTACATCCGCAAAACCATCTATAAAGAGTATTGTTTTACCATATATAATTCCATGGACAATATCGTTAGCATCGGAGCATCTTTTGTTATCGCCAGTTAAAAGTACTTCTTGCATTAAAACATTCATAATTTCACTAGGATTAATATCAGATTTGTTACTTAGTGTTATTGGCTTTATAATATTTTCAGTAATTTTTTGTGAATCTGCCATACCGTTAATGTAAATAATCATACACTTACAGCTATTAGGCTTTCCAAATAATAGTGGCCTATATACAATTGTTTTATCATTTATAAAAATATCTTGTAAAATTTTAATGTTTTCATCTAATGAACTTTTTAGTTTTATATTTGAAAAATCATTTATATTCATAAATTAACACCCTTTTTATTTTAATAATTAAGCACGTGTAGATATTTTATCCATTATTTAAATGCATTATTCACCTAAATTATTAACAAAGAGGGATGCTTAAGAAATTATTGCAGAAGATATAGGATAAACCTATAGGGTTAATTTTTATGTTTTATATAATTGAAAAATTGAAACATATGTAAAATTAAATATAAATGAGTATCAATTATTAAAAAGAGTGAGATACTACAGAAATGGATAGATTAAATTGAAATTAAATAGAATGAGGAGTTTATAATATGAGAAAGTATAAATTAGAGAGTAAACCACGTAGAAAAAGAGCATATGTAAGTTTATCTGGTACAACGACTCTTCATTTAAGAAATCCATATGTAATTGCAGCCTGGTCCGCAGCCTTTCCAGGGCTTGGTCATCTCCTCTTATCAAAATATATAACGGGATTTATTTTATTTTTATGGGAGGTATTTATAAATTATCAGGCAAACATTAACCTTGCAATTTTGTATTCATTGACAGGTAAAATTGATATGGTAAAAGAAGTAATTAATATTAATTGGGCGCTACTTTATATTCCTACATATATTTTTGCTATTTATGATAGTTATAGATCCACAGTTGATATAAATAATATTTTTACCTTAGCAGTAAAAGAGGACGCAGAAGTTGAAGCATTCAATATAGGAGCACTGGAAATTAACTTTTTAGATAAAAAAACTCCGTGGGTAGCTGCGATGTGGTCATTACTAAGCCCAGGTGCAGGTCAAGTATATATACAGCGAATTATCGTAGCTGTTTTTCTTCTTGCTTCGTGGATAGTGGTTGCCTATTTTTCTAAGTTACTTCCAGCGATACAGTATACATTATTGGGGCAATTTGCTAAGGCTAAGGAAATTGTTGATTGGCAATGGTATTTAAATATTCCATCTATTTATATGTATGCAATGTACGATGCATATGCAAACTGTGTAGAAGAAAATAATTTATTCGATTGGGAGTTATCTAAATTTTTAAAAAAGAATTATCAAAATAAGAATTTTCTTATTCCGCATAAAAAAAGAGGAAATAAAGGTGATAACATGTATATTATGTCTACATTTGATTATTCGGTTGACCTGGAAATAGCAATTACTTCAATACAAATGAAAGGTGTTGAAAAAGAGAATATATTTGCGGTTCCAGTAGATAAAGCGAATGAAAATATAAAGCTTATGGATTCCATTCATCATTCTGATAGTGTGAGTTTAATGGATTTAGCCGCAATCTTAGGTGCAATATTTATGATCTTCGGAAGTGCTTATGGTTTCGTTTTAAAGTGGGGTCCTGTATGGTGGGGAGTAATTGGTCTGGGTTTTGGTTTTGGTAGTGGGATAGTTATAAAATTAATTTTACTGAAAAAGTTTTCGGATAGGCAAAGAAGCACAAAAGAATCTGAGGTTATTCTTATAATTGAATGCAAAGAGAGCCTTGCAGAAGTGGTAGTAAGTACACTTTGGTCAAATCACGCTCTCGGTGTTAGTAAATTAGACCATGTTAATAATATAAATAACTCAAATACTGGGTAGTATTTGAGTTATTTATATTATTAAGTAGATTATTAGAATTATTTTCTACTCTATAGAGAGTGTTTCTAGTTTTTTTGGCATATGTACACCCCTGTAATTATTAAAATAGCAGTGAAAAATTTTATAGTTGACATACTCTCTTTCAATATGGTTACAGAAAGTATAATAGAAAAAATAGGCACTAAATTAATAAAAATCGAAGTTTTGCTTGGACCTATTTGTTTTATTGATATTTGCTGAACTAGATATCCTATTACTGATGCAAATATACTCATATATACTACTGCTATAAATGAGTAGTAGGGAACTGACCTTATAAACATCCAAGGTTTGTCATATATAACAAAAGGAATTAAAAATATGGTGCAAAATAAAAAACTATAAAAGGTTAGTATCAGTGGCGAAAATCTATGTATAACGCTCTTACTAAAAACAGAATAGGCAGCCCACATACAAACAGCTACAATCATTAATAAGTCACCTTCGTTTAAGGATAGGCTACGCATTGTGGATAGATTTGCATTTGTTATAGTTAAAAAAACGCCTACAAAAGATAAGAGAATTCCAATAGCTCTTTTAGAAGTGATTTTATCCTTTAGGAAGAAAATACATAAAATAGTTGTTATTATGGGATTCATGGCTGCTATTAAAGATGAATTTATCGCAGTAGTGTATTTTAGGGCGCTAAAAAAGAAAATATGATAACCAAAGATTCCAATAATACCTGTAAATAAAAATACAGGAACATCTTTTTTAGAAAGTTTATAATTACTTTTGTCTTTATACTTTACAACAAAAAAAAGAATAAAAGTTGCAACAAAAAATCTTAGAAAAGTTAAAGTATAGACTGGAATAAAAGGGACGGAAAGTTTGCCAGCAATAAATGCGCCTGCCCAAAAAAGTGCAGATAAAACCATTAACACATATATTTTTCTGTTAGCCAAAAATATCAACTCCTTATTATTAATAAGTTTTTCAGTTATTATAATAATACTACCTTTTTACCTATTTTGACAGATGATTATATTTGTGTTGAGCAAAAAAACAACCGTACCTACTCATAGCGTTGTGAGAACTAAACTATAAAAGGTACGGTGTTATAATATTATTTATTAAGCTTTCTTCTTATTCTCACATACAATAGTAGTTTCTTTCCCAAGCCTAGTTGTTTTTAATGTTACAGTATGGCCCCATAATTCATTTACATATTTTAATGTTTCTTCTGCATAAGTTGCATTTAATTCTCTTCCATCATAAACATGTTCTAGAATTAAAGTTTTGTCATCTTTGGACATTTCATCTACTCTTATAAGAGGTATACTACCTACGCCGCAAGAATTACACAAAGTATTTCTAATGCTTTTAAACCCACTATCATCCGCAACTTCTTTTACTACGTAATTTCCATCCTTAGCTGCATACTCAAATAGATTAAGGTCTGCACATAATTCCTCTGTTAAATATTTTCTTAAAAATGATTCATCTCTTTCAATAGCCCGAACTTCAAATATTTTATCAATTCCATATCTTTTTACAATATCCTCTAGGACTTTAAAGCCTACAAAATATGGATTTATGGATCCGTGACCTGGAGCTATAACATCATTATGACGCTTAATAAATTCTAAATGCAGGTCATGTGGTAAATTAAGTTTTTTTGATATATTATAATGCCAATAGCTGGCCCAGCCCTCATTCATTATCTTTGTCTCTATCTGAGGTAAAAAATATGCAGTTTCCTTTCTTACAATTTCTAATAAACTTTTTTCCCATTCTTCCATATCCCCATATTTTATTATAAAATATAAGATATCATCCTCTGGTTCTAAAGGTATTTTATTTAAATTAGGAAATTTTAATTTTACATATGATTCTAAATTACTGTGTACCTCGAATTTGTTTTTATATTCGTCTAAAAGTCTTTGTTTTAATACTTCTCCTCGTATTCTCTTTTCACCAATGACTCTAGTAGTTTGAAATTTTATGGCATGAGCTGCATCAAGTATTCGTTCTACCTTTTCATAGCCAATACTAGGATCATTTATATAACTTCTAACCATATCTGCATGGAATTTAAACATCTCTACAGTAGAGGAGGCTCTAGTTCCATCTTTAAATAGCCTGTTATTTTTAAAGAAATCATTATGCCCATAAACATGGGCCATAGTGAGTATCTGAAGTAGAAGTGTGTTTTCCTTCATTAAATATGCAATACAAGGGTCTGAGTTTATTACCATTTCATAAGGCAGACCCGTTAAATTATATTTATAAACAGTGCTATTTTTCTCGTAGGACTTTCCAAAACTCCAGTGAGGGTATCTTGAGGGCATACCAATGTAAGATTCGTAGGCCAACATATCCTTATATCCTATTATTTCATATTCCTGAGGATAGAAATCAAGTCCTACATCTTTTGCTAAATCTTCAATCTTCTCATTCCATTCTTCTAAATCCTTCAAGGTATAATCCAAAACTTGTTTCACCTCTCCCCATCTTTTTTTAGCATATATTTTAGTCCTTTCCACAAGTCCTGTTTTATTTTTATATCTACTGGAAGAAAATTTTTATTAGTAACGCCTCTAGTGAAAATATCTTTCATAGAGGAGGAGTAATAGCTACGCATAAGCTCAGCATAACCAAATAAATTACTAACTTCACAAATGCTTTTTGCAGCTTTTATTGCTTTCTCATTATCTTCTTGCCAATTATCACCATCACTTACATAGAAAACATAGACGTTCCAATATTCAGGATTATATCTTTTATCAATTATTTCTAAAGCTTTATTGAGTCCACTAGAAATATACGTGCCCCCTGATTCTACTTTATGGAAGAAATCTATTTCATCTACTTCTTTAGCAACAGTTGTATGCGCTATAAAATTAACCTCAACATTCGAGTATTTAGATTTAATAAATTGAGACAACACAAAGAAGAAGGAGCGTGCCAAGTATTTTTTTGTAGTATCCATTGACCCGGATACATCCATTACACATAAAATTACTGCATTTGCTTCTCTTTTTAGAACTTGCTTTACTCTATGATATCTTAAATCTTCATTCTTGAAGGGCAATCTTTCCATTATATCGTCCTTTGATAATTCCTTTAAGGCTTTACTTTTGCACTGCTGTCTTTTGATTTTTTCGGCTACTGTTCTTTTTTTAGCAAGACGAGGATTAATACCATGTCTTTGATAGCCAGCTCTTTTAAAACTATTTTCTGTTAAAATCTCCGAAAACTTTTTTTTATCCATTTCAGGCAGTTCTAAATCTTCTAAAAGGTAATTTAGAGCATCTTCCAAGGTTATTTCTGTTTCGTAAATATCTTCGCCTTCTTCATCACCGGCTCCGTTTGGACCATTTCCTTCGCCCTCTGCTTTTTCTTTTCCGATAACTTGGCCTCTCGATTCAGTGCCATCTCCACTTCCAACTCCACCCTTATTTTTACCAAAGATAAATTCATATTCCTTTAGGCCTCTTATTGGTATTTTAATTTTTTTGTCTTTACTTTGCCCTATGATGCTTTCTTCTGATAATATGTCTCCTAAGTTTTCTTTAATAGATTTCTCTACAAGCTGACGGTGACGCCTTCTATCTTCCACCGCCCTATCATGTTCTATTGGGCTTGAATTATGACTTCTAAATGTGCCCATAGGCTTAATCCTTCCATAGATTATTTGCAGCATATTTTAATATTACATCACAGCAATGATCGCAATAGCCATTTAATTTCATTTGTTCCACCATAACATTATATTTTTCATCCTGTTCTTTATCACGAACTCTAGACCTTGTTACAATTCTTGAAAGCTCTTTTACTGAGCTTGTTAGCTTCTTTTCGATTGCTTCTTTTAGTGGTTCATAAGATTCATATTTAATTTTACCACCATTTCTAACTACATAGAACATATAGGAAGTTACATCACTTCTAAAGCCTTTTGCAGAACTTTCACCCACTCCAATTTGTTCTTCTATAGAGCGCATAAAATGCTCATCAGCTTGTAATTCCTCACCGGTAGCGGTATCCTTCAATTTTGCCTTATTTACAAAGGCTTCTGCATTATCAATATAATTATTAAATAAACTTTCTGCCTGCTCTTTATAGCTGTGTATAAAAGATTTAGTTACTTCCTTCTCCAAAATCTTGTTATATTCTTTTCTAATAGTATCCTGGACAAATCCCATATACTTTTTCTTTTCATCTTCGGCAACATCCATTTCTCTAACGGATTTAATTATACTTTCCATAATACTAAGTGGATTTATACAATCATATTCTGAATTAGAAATAGCGTTATCAATGGCTTTTACAATAAATCTAGTAGAAATTCCTTGCATGCCCTCATCCATACCTGCTTCTTCTCTTAGTTCACTAATATCAACCTTTTTAGTGGTTCCTTTCTCAACTATTTCCTCGCCATTATAAATCTTTAATTTTGTTATAGGATCCACTTTATTAGAGGGTTTAAGCCTTGAAAGCAGTGCAAACATTGCAGCGGTCTCAATAGTGTGCGGTGCGATATGAGGTCTGAAATTACTCTTTTTTAGTATCTTCTCATAAATCTTAATTTCTTCATTTAGCTCCAGGCAATAGGGAACCTCAATCTTAACTATTCTATCTAAAATAGCTTCATTGGTATGATCTGATTTAAACCTATTCCATTCGGCTTCATTAGAATGGGCAATAATTATACCATCAAAGTAAATCATAGAGCCCTTTCCTGGTGAAGGAATTGATTTTTCTTGGGTTGCAGTTATTATGGTATGAAGATATTCAACATCATTTTTGAATACTTCTATAAATTCTACAAGTCCTCTATTTCCAACATTGAATGCTCCATTAAGAGAAAAAACTCTTGGATCATCTTCTGAGTACATATCCATTTTCGATATATCTACAGATCCAGTAAGAATTGAAGTATCTTGATTATTTGGGTCAACTGGTGGTACAACACCTATACCTTTTCTTGATCTTATAGAAAAGGAGGTAGTTGTAACAGGAAAACTTTCAAACTTTCCACCATATTCGTTTATAAGCTTATACTTACACGCAGGGCAAAGATCACCTTCAATCTTAACATTAAGCATTTTCTCGAAATCATGCCTTAGATGTTTAGGTACTAAATGTAATGGTTCTTCATTCATAGGGCATCCTTTTAAAACATAAACTGGTTCTGTGTTTTCGAAAGCCTTCTTTAAAGCTTCGACGAGTGATGATTTTCCAGCGCCTACAGGACCTGCTAAATACAGTACCTGCCTAGATTCTTCACCTTTCATAGATGCAGAATAAAAATAACTGACTATTTTCATTAATATTTTATCAATTCCAAAAAAGTCTTCATTAAAAAAATTGTACTTTTTAATAAGATCATTGCCATATATCTTTCTTATTCTTGGGTTTACTTCAGGTTTTAAAATTTCAAAGCCATCCTTCATTATTGTGTCATACATCCTCTTATGGGAAAGCTTAGCCTTGTCTGGATTTTCTTTGATTATATCTAAATACTCTAAAAAAGTTCCTTCGAACTTACTTTTGATCTTAACTTCTCTATCATCTTCTATTATTTTTTTAAAGTCCATTTGATACCTCCTAAGATAGCTTTATTTTAACTATTATAAAGTATATGTAAGGGGATTTTTAACATGATTAATAATAAGAAATATCTGGTGAATTATAAAAAAAATAATTTTAAGTAAATCTTCACAAAAATAAGAGTACCAAATTTGGTACTCTTATTTTTTCAAATGTGCATCTCCAAGTTCTCAATAAGTTTAGTTTTTAATTTAATCATATTAGATAATGTGGTATATGAGGTTGAGGTTGTATCACTGGATGTTTTAACTAGTCTCCCTTGTATGTCAAGCAACAAGGCTAATATTTCTTTTTCTAACTCAGTAGAAAAAGATAAAAAATCCTTGGGTGTTGCAGCATCAGTAACATATATTCTTAAGTTAAATTGGTTTATTAAAAATGAAATCTTATCATAGATTCCAAAATCAATCATGTCCATTTCATTAGGTTTAATTTCTGCTTTTAGCTTTTTATAATAAAAGAGTGTTTTGTCAACATTGTCAGCTAAAACTTTAGATAAAATCTTTACAACAGGGTGTTGACTTAATTGATTACTAATTTGGGTGTAAAGATCCTTTCTTTTTTGTGGAATAGTAATAGCTTTATCAATGACATCTATAATGTTATATCCCAATATAAAATGGCCTCCTTCCTTAAGTTAATAAATATATTAAAGCATAACATAAGTAAATCATAAAGGGGGTGCGAATAATAATTTTTCAGGTAAACATTTTAGTGAAAAAGATCTAGGATAGTCTTAAAAGCTCATATAAACAAAAATAGTAGCAAACAAGGAATCCTTGTTTGCTACTATTTTTAATATAATTGTAGGAAAAAAACATTACATTACAATGTCATCTTCATAGTTAACTGCAGTTTCTTCAAAATATTCAATAGTTGCTTTGTAAATAGCTCTGTTGAAGTAATCATTACTATATAAATTGAATTCGCAAGGGTCATATCCTATAAGATTACGTACAATATATATAAGCTGTTTACCATATAAGTCCATGCAGGAATTTGGATTAACTCCAGGCCATGCATTACAACTTACTACTGTTCTTTGATTAAATGATTTACAAGACTTTGGTATATTGTTATATTCCGCATCGTTTGGGTGAATAACAATTTTATCTAAAGTACCATTTGGCACACCTTCAATTGCCTTTATTTGAATAGAATTAATGTCTGATATATATGGATCAGCAGTCAAATCTAAAATTACAGAATGAGGCTTTAGATATCCTAATAACTCATTACTGATAATATATTCTGTAGCATCGTCTCTACTGGTTGCATCCACTAAAATATCTGTTTCCTTTAGAATATTCATCATAAGTTTTTTATTAGTAGTTATGTTTCTAGACAACATATTAACAAGAACTCCATTACTTTTCTCTGACAGAATAGCTTCATTTATCTTATTATTAGCATATTTACCAGCTAATTTCGCTGCCGTTAAGCCAACTCGTCCCATTCCCATTATACTCACTATTATAGGTTTTACATCTATAATAGACATATTTTCATATTTTTTTACTAGCTCAGTAAAGGCTGTGTTAATTCCGTTTCCTGAAGTTGCTCCATAATTCACAACGATTCGTTCAAGAAAATCATTTCTAATTGAATCCAGAGAAACGGCAAAAATGCCTTTCTTTTTAAGATGTTCTACTCTTGTAGCTCTTGTTTGATAATGAAGCATACTTAATAGTGTGCTACCATCTTTCATGTAGTCAATTTCTTCCGACACTGGTGATCTTAAAACTGCAACTATATCTTTTTCATAGCACTTTCTGTTAGATACAAATTTTATTGTGTCATTTTCCTTTAAATAATCTTCTTTTGTATAACCTAAGGCGGAGCCATAATCTTCCTCAAGATATATTTGTGCATTCTCTTTTTTAAGCATACCAAAAAAAGATGGTAAAAAATCTCTTTTTTCATTTATTTCCTTGTGCATTCGTGGAAAACCTATAGTTTTCAATAATATCATCCCCCTTGTCTTTCTTAGCGAAGATAATGAATATCATATGATAACATTATTAAGCTATCTTTTTTAAGCTAGTTGTATTTTTTGGTAAATAGATGTAGTAATAAAGGATTGTGTAGAAAGAATTATAACTCTGAAAGTTGTTATGCTTAGCTTGTATTATGTTGAAGTGTAGCATAGATTAGTACTAAGTCTACGACAAGTAACAACTTATTATACAATACAAGTTGTAACTTAGCAATGATATATTTAAAAGCTTATAATATTATGTTAAAAAATGGATGAAATATCATTAAATAATAAAAACATCACTTGACAATAAATGAATGGTCGTTTATTATAAAATATAATAGAGGTGTTAAGATGAGAAGAAAAGATGATGAAAAGGAAAAAAGTATAAAAGAAGCAGTTGTTAAGTTAATACTTGAGCAAGGATTTCATGGTACTTCTATTTCGAAAATTGCTAAAGAAGCAGGGGTTTCTCCAGCTACTCTTTATATTTATTATGAGAACAAAGAGATTATGTTACGGGACATATATCTTGAGTACTCCGAAGAAATTTTTGATTATCTGCTTAGTAAGATTTGTAAGGACATGGATGGACATGAACTTATTGAAATGCTTGTTAGAGGATACTACACTTACATCCAAGAGCATGGAGAGATTTTTCATTTTGTAGATCAATTTTCAAGTTGTCCAGCTTTATCTAGTCAATGTTCAGATAATAAAGGTATAAATAATTTAAATAATTTGTTAGAGGAAATGAAAGAGAAAAGGGTTATTAAAGATTTTCAAAATTACAATTTAGTAGCTATTCTTTTTTATCCTATAAAATCCATTGCAATTAAGCAATGTACTTTAGAAACTGAGCAGGATATGATGCTTTCAGAAATGATTACAATCATTCAAGAGGCATTGCTTTTATAATAAGTAGGTATGCTTGATTCATTGTAGCGAGAGAATTTTGTGAGGGAGTAGTGGCAAAAGTGTCTCGCTAATAATTAAAAGATAAATAAACGAACATTCACTTATAAATATGAACCGAAAGGGTGATCAATATGAATTTAGATAAAAAAAACAAAGAGGGAATGGTGATTCCTGTTTCAAATATAGTTCTATTACCAGGAATGACTTATACTTTAAAATTGAACAAAGTTAGTGAAGAAACACTTAAAAAATTAGCTATGGACGATCAATTTATTATTGCACTATCACTAAAGCAAAATTTTAACCAAAGCGGTTTAAAGCAAGAAGATTTTAATACTGTTGGAGTTTCATTTCACGTAAATGAAGTTGAAAAAACTGAAACTGGATATCACTTAAAAATTAAAGTGATGGATAGGGTAGAAGTTAAATCACTGAGTATTTCCAATGGTTTAATAAATGTAGAATTTGAGATTGCACAGGATATTATTGATATTACAAAAGAGGGTCAAGAAGAAGTACTAGAGTATGTGAAAAAGATTACTCGTGAGGTTAGCGAAAATTTCAAGGGCTCTGAGCAGTTTATGAAGATAGTTGAGGAACAAGAGGATTTAAATAAACTTATGTCTCATCTTACTCAATTTATGCCTCTATCAAATGAAGAAAAATACAATTTAATTCAAATTCAATCTTTAAAAGAGAGAAGTCTTAAATTTGTGGATTACATCTTAAAGCAAAAAGAGTCTCTTAAATTGCAACTTGAAATGGCAGAAAAATTTACTGAGAAAGCGAATAAGAGTTATAGGGAATCAGTACTTAGAGAGCAATTAAAATCTATTCAAACTGAATTAAATGAAGGAAAACGAGAAGGTTCTAAAAAGGATAAAGATTATTTTGATAAAATCGAACAAGCTGAAATGCCAATAGACGTTAAGGAGGCTGCTCTAGACGAACTAGACAAGCTAGAAAGTCAAAGCCCAAATAGTGCTGAGTATAATGTTATACGTAACTATTTAGATTTACTTATAAAGCTTCCTTGGAAGAAGGCTGAGCATGAAATTATAAATTTAGAAGAGGCAAGACAAATCCTAGATAAGCAGCATTATGGACTTTCCAAGGTGAAGGACAGAATAATACAGCATTTAGCTGTTATGCAACTTAAAAAGAATAATAAAGGATCTATATTATTATTAGTTGGTCCGCCTGGAACTGGTAAGACGAGCTTAGGTAAAAGTATTGCAGAGGCCCTCCATAAGAAATATATAAGGCTTAGTTTGGGTGGCATACGTGATGAATCTGAAATTAGAGGACATAGAAGAACTTATGTAGGTGCAATGCCAGGAAGAATTGTTCAAAGTATTAAAAAAGCAGGAGAAGTAAATCCGGTTATGGTTTTAGATGAAGTAGACAAGCTAATGAAGGGAAATAACGGAGATCCAGGTAGTGCACTTCTTGAGGTGTTAGATCCAGAACAAAATAATAGTTTTACAGACCATTATTTGGACTTGCCTTACGATTTGTCCCAGGTTTTCTTTATAGCAACAGCTAACTCGCTAGAAAGCATTCCTAGACCGCTTCTTGATAGAATGGAAATAATCACAATGTCTAGCTATACTATGAGTGAAAAATTTCATATTGGAAAAAATCACTTGATACCAGAGGTTCTTGAAGAGCATGGACTTACTATGCAACAGTTAGCTATTGAGGACGAAGCACTAGAAAAAATAATAAGCGAATATACTCTAGAGGCCGGTGTTAGAGGACTTAAAAAGCAGCTTGCGAAAGTTGCTAGAATCACCTCAGAAAAAATTGTTGGGAAAAAGGTAGAATTACCATTTAAAGTTACTGTAGATGAGTTAAGTGAATTGCTTGGAAGAAAAGTATCAAGCCATGATAGGGCTCAAAATGATAACCCTCCTGGAGTTGTAACTGGGCTTGCATACACAACAGTTGGTGGAGAAATACTATTCATTGAAGCTACTGATATGGTAGGAAGTGGACAAATGACACTAACTGGGCAACTAGGAGATGTTATGAAAGAATCAGCGAAAATCTCACTAAGCCTTCTTAAATCTAGACTACCAATGAATGCTATAAATTTTAAGGAAAGAGATCTTCATATACATGTTCCGCAAGGTTCTACTCCAAAAGATGGTCCTTCAGCTGGGATTGCTTTATTCACTGCACTTGCATCACTTGTTACAGGGATAAAGGTAGATTCAAAACTTGCAATGACTGGTGAAATAACATTAAGAGGAGCAGTGCTTCCAATTGGTGGCCTTAAGGAAAAATTAATTGGAGCACAAAGAGCTGGGATAACAAAAATACTAATTCCAAAAGATAACTTAATTGACTTAAAGGATGTGCCAGAAGAAGTTTTAAGTGAACTTACAATTAAAACAGTAGAAACAGTAGAGGACGTTCTTAGGGAAACACTGGGAATATCATTACCTAGAATAGAACATGTATTTAATGCTAATATATCTACGCAGGTAAATATTAAAGCGAATCAAATATAAGCAGTAGTAATATAAGCAATGGTAATGTTTACAGTGCTTAGCAACAAAAACTAAAAGAGTTTTTGTTGCTATTTTTTTATGAAATCTATTGTCTGATGTGGATAAGTTTGTTAAAATATAAATGATTGATTTTTCGGAAACAATATTTTTTTATGTAGGGAGGAGATTATAAAATGAATTATTCACACGAAGTTGAAAGCATGATATGTGTAGCAAAGGGCCCTAATCATGGTTCTGCACCAATTCCAGAAGAAGGAAAATGGGTACAATCTAAAGAAATAAAAGACATATCAGGATTAACACATGGTATAGGTTGGTGTGCTCCACAACAAGGTGCATGTAAACTTACATTGAACGTTAAAGAAGGAATTATACAAGAGGCATTAGTTGAAGTTATTGGATGTTCAGGTATGACACATTCAGCAGCTATGGCATCTGAAATCTTACCAGGAAAGACTATACTTGAGGCTTTAAACACAGACCTAGTTTGTGATGCTATAAATACTGCAATGAGAGAATTATTTCTTCAAATAGTATACGGAAGAACTCAGACTGCATTCTCAGAAGGTGGACTACCTATAGGAGCAGGTCTTGAGGACTTAGGAAAAGGATTAACAAGTCAAGTTGGAACTATGTACGGAACTTTAGCTAAGGGTGTTAGATACTTACAAATGGCTGAAGGTTATATATCAAGAGTAGCATTAGACGCAGATAGTCAAGTAATTGGTTATGAGTTTGTAAACTTTGGTAAAATGATGGATATGGTTAAAACAGGAATGGATGCTAATGATGCTATGAAAAAAGCTACTGGTACTTATGGTAGATTTGCAGAAGCTGTATTAGTTATAGATCCAAGAAAAGAATAAGAAAAGGAGGGTGAATTTAAATGGCATTATTTGAAAGTTATGATAGAAGAATTAATCAGATCATACCCGTACTAAAACAATATGGAATGAACACCATAGAGGACGCAAAAGCTGTCTGTGATGAAAAGGGTATAGATCCTTATACAATTGCAAAGGAAATACAACCGATTTGTTTTGAAAACGCTTCATGGGCTTACGTTGTAGGTGCTGCAATAGCAATAAAAAAGGGCTGTACTAAAGCTGCTGATGCTGCTGTTGCTATAGGAGAAGGCTTACAATCATTTTGTATTCCAGGTTCAGTTGCTGATGATAGAAAAGTAGGTATTGGTCACGGAAATCTTGCTTCAATGCTTTTAAAAGAAGAAACAGCTTGTTTTGCTTTCTTGGCTGGACACGAATCTTTTGCAGCTGCTGAAGGTGCAATTGGTCTTGCAAAATCTGCCAATAGAGTTAGAAAAGAACCTCTAAGAGTTATTCTTAACGGCCTTGGAAAAGATGCAGCTATGATAATTTCAAGAATCAACGGTTTTACATATGTACAAACTAAGTTTGATTATTATACTGGTGAAGTTAAAATAGTTAACGAAACTGTTTATTCAAAGGGCGATAGAGGAAAAGTTAGATGTTATGGTTGTGACGACGTTAGAGAAGGCGTTGCTATAATGCATTCTGAGGGCGTAGATGTTTCTATAACTGGAAACTCAACTAACCCAACAAGATTCCAACACCCAGTTGCAGGAACATACAAAAAAGAGTGTATAGAACAAGGAAAGAAATACTTCTCAGTAGCATCAGGTGGTGGTACTGGAAGAACTCTTCATCCAGATAATATGGGAGCAGGTCCTGCTTCATACGGTATGACTGATACAATGGGAAGAATGCATTCAGATGCACAATTCGCAGGTTCTTCATCAGTTCCAGCTCATGTTGAAATGATGGGATTAATAGGAATGGGTAACAACCCTATGGTTGGAGCTACTGTTGCAGTTGCAGTTGCAGTGCAAGAGGCAATGAGTAAATAATAAACCACTGAAACTGTCAACAAACAATAAAGTTTAGTCAAAATAAAACAAGTTTGGTTAAAAACAATAAAGTTTAGTCAAGACTGTACAAGCAGTGAAAGTTTTTCTTTCACTAATTGCACAGTCTTTCTTTTTTGCAGCCAGAACCATTAACTGTCAGGTCTTAAAAAAATAGAAAACAAACCCGAACCCCAACCCGAAATCAACCCACACATTCACACCTAAAGCATTGTAAAACCACACTGGACAAAGAAATAGAAAAGAAAAGTAGAAAGACAAATAGACTTTGGAATAGACAAACCCACACCAAAATAGAGCCGTCCGTGGCCCTTAATTATTGCAAGTTTTAACTTTGAAATCTTTCAAGAAACCAAACTTTATTCTCATTTATTTATGTTGAATTTTGAATAGAAAAACAATAGAAAAAGGTAGTAAATGGGAAAAACCAAACTTTATTATAATTTGGAAGAAAAATGAAGAAATGGGCTGAGTGATACCAACGTTTGTGGGTGGGGGAAAAGGGGGAAAACTGTCGAATAACTAATCTTTATTGTTTGTATACAAGTATTACTCTTCATCTTCAAAAAGTGCATCTATATATTGTTCTATTAATTTCATTTTTTTAGGAGTTAATTTTTTGCCATCAAAGTGTGCTGCGATTGTATCAATTGATTGGTTTTGTTCTTTTTCCTTTTTATTATCAGATAATCCAATTATATAATCAAGTGTAACATTAAAATACTTAGTTAAAATTCTGGCATTAGCTAACGTTGGTTCAGCTTTCCCATTTTCCCATTTAGACACAGTGCTCTTTGCAAGATTTACCCCATAAGTTTTGGCTAAATCATCACACATCTTATCCATAGATACGCCTTTATCTTCTCTTAACTCTTTTAATATACTTCTTAATTCATTCATTTTTTTTCAATCTCCTTCAACTCCAGTAGTTTCCTGTAGTGAAAGTATATCACATTTGTTTTTCTTTGTGAACAATTTTTTTAATAAAAAGACAAAATGTTATTGACATGGAAACTTAAAGGGGTTATATTTATAGCACAAACAGTTTCCAAAAGGCTAACAGAAGGAGGTGACATATTGGACAAGTCAAACAAAAGAGAATCCTATTTTAAATTTAAAGGCTATTTAGCAGAAAATAGCATTCAACAAAAGGAAATAGCCCATATTATAAATATTTCACAGGCTACGTTAAGCAAAAGGCTAAACGGTAAAGGGGGTGACTTTACTATCCAAGATCTAAAGAAAATTTGTAAAACATTAAATGTAAAAGCCGAAATTTTTTTTAATTAACATGTTTCTAAAGAGCTAATAAATTAATATAGGAGATGTGAAAATGGGTAAAAACAGTAGCAGTAACAACCTAACAGTAAAAGAAGTAGCAGAACTGCTCGATAAGACACAACAATTTGTGCGTATCGGTCTACAAAGAAATATACTACCTTTTGGTTATGCCGTAAAAATGTCTAGCATATGGACATATCATATATCTGCATATAAAGTTTACAGCTATTTAGGAATTACACAAAGTGAATTGAATGAGTAAGTATTCAATAATTTAACCAAAAGGACAAGCATTAATAAATTAATAAAAATACCTCACATCTTAATATTGTAAATCTAATGATACTAACGCACTACATCGCAATGGTGTAAAAGTCCCCAACAACGGGTAATAAATTTAAAAAGGAGGTAAGTGAAATTTATGGATTATAACGAAATCGCAAACAAGTATATAAAAGCAGGAATTAATAGTTATCAATTCGCAAATGCACTAGAGGTTAAAAAGGTATTAGACTATGATTTTAGGACAATAAGAGGATTTAAAGCACTACCTGATGGAGAAAAAATAAAAGCTGAACGGTTAATTTGTAGGTTTTTAAACGGACATGGACTTGAGGCAAGAGAGGGGATAAGGCCTACGAAAATAAAAAGAAATTTAGGAAAATTCATTCTTCATTACGGCGAAAAATACAGTTATTTGTACGATGGCGGTTCGGTAGGGTAATAAAATTATAAGGAGGATTAAACAAATGCAATTTGTACAAGTTATACCAGTAAAAAACTATACAGAAAAAAAGTGGTTAATGAAGAAATACCAAAAGTGTATAAACATTACCGCTCAAGCATTTGCGAATTATATAGTGATTGAAAATTGTGTTAGGAGGGAAAACAGTGTTAAGAAAGTCATTAGAAAGTAAAGTAGGACATCTTAGTAATACGGAATTTGCAATAGTTTGCGAAATAACAGGGGATGATCTAAAGGCAAATAGAGTTAAATTTAAAAAGTGTACAAGCTTAGATTATGTATTAGATATTGCAGTTAGAGCTACTAAAATATTTAGGAGTTGTTCATAAAAAAAGAACCCTTTGACGAGGGCCCTAAGATAAATAATCCAATGACATTATATCACAATAAATGGAGGAATGAAAATGAAAAAAGAAACAATGGCTTATATAACAGCCTTAACAGATGTATACAGTGGAACAATAAATCAGCCTATGATTAAATGCTTAAATGATTTATTGACCTTTGTAGTAGATATTCCAGAGGAAAATAAAGAACAATCAATAACATCTTTTAATATTGCATTAGAGAATGAAAATATTAAGCAAGAGAATGCAGAGTTATTAAATAGAGTAATGGAGTTTGAAAATAGTTGTGAAAACATGTGTGAAGTTGAGAAGAATTTGCAAGGAAAAGTAAAAGGAGCAATGGATAACAATGTAGCATTAAATAGTACTTGTAATAAATTAAGAGATAAAAATAAATATCTTTTAAGATTAAATAGTGTACTTGACCAGCGTAATAAAAAATTACTATATAAAAATTCAAAACTTACAAAATTATTTTCTTAGTATAATTCAATCAACATGGAGGGCAATAGATGGCACAAAGAAGAATGTTTTCAATGAAAATCATTAATTCTGCAAGGTTTTTAAAGATGCCTGTAAGCTCTCAATTACTATATTTTCACTTAGGATTACAGGCTGATGATGACGGAGTGGTTGAAGCTTATAACACTTTAAGAATGACTAATTGTACAGAGGACGATTTAAAAATACTTGTAGCAAAAGATCTTGTAATAGTTTTGAATGAGGACTTAGTGTCTTTTATAACTGACTGGAAAGAACATAATTTAATAAGGCCTGATAGAAAAATAAATAGCATATATAAGGGTTTACTTTTGAAAATAGTTCCAGATGTAGATTTAGTAACTAAAAGAGCTAGAACAGATTTAAAAAAAATGATTGAAGCACCAATGGACGGACAACGGACGGACAATGGACAGGCAATGGACGGCATAGGTAAGGTTAGGTTAGGTAAGGTTAGTTTAAAAATAGAAAAAACTTTTTTATCTGATTCTGACGAATACAGATTATCTTCTTATTTATGGAACTACATTAAAAAAAATAATGAGCAGGCAAAAAAACCTAACATGCAAAAATGGTCAAAAGGTTTTGATTCAATTTTGAGGATAGACAGTAGAACAATTGATGACATTAAAAAAGTTATAGTATTTAGCCAAAAAAATGAATTTTGGTATAAAAATATATTATCGCCAGATAAACTCAGAAAACATTATGAAAAACTAACATTGCAAATGAAAGAGCCTAAATATGAAAAAGGTAAAGGCAAATTTGTTGATAATTGCATTCAAAGGGATACCAATTATGACGAATTAGAGAAGAAGCTTTTAGGAGATAAAACAGAAGCAGTAGAAACGAAGGTTGGTATCAATTTGGCTGATTATTATGAGTGATAAAGATATATTTACGCAAAAAGAAATTGCTGAGGAAGTAGAGAAGCTAATTAAGTACACGCTGCAAATGAAAGCTATAACTAGATATGGAGGCGGAGACCTTCCAAAAATTCAAAAATTAAGTTTGTGGTCAAGAAATATTTTAAAAAAATAAGAGGAGTGAGAATTATGAGTGGAAGAATATCCGGATTAAAAAATAAAATTGCTACATTGAGAATAACTATTATAGCGCTAGAAATGACACCTAATAACAAAAAAATAACATCGTTAGACAATCAAATACTTGGATTAAAGCAGGAAGGTCAATGCAAACAGATAACTATAGATAGCTTAGAATTTGATGTAAGCAAAGGAGAAAAAAGAATTAAAAATGCAGATGAAATTATAATCTCTTTAGATAAAGAGATAGAACTGTTAAAAACGAGAGAACGTTGTAACAAAGAAGATATAGTTTATTTAATAGATAAACTAAATACAACTAGTAGAAAGTTAAAAGAGTCTGATGAAAGCATAGTTATATTAAATGCAAATATTAAGAGTTCTTTCGATAAAAAAATTAAGAATAAGATTAAAAAACTGTTTGTCGGTTAAGTCGCAATTGCTAAATATTCCGAATCAATAAGGGGTGAATGAATTGGCATTTACTAAATATAAAATAGTTATCACAAGAAAAGAGCATAAATGTAGTAGTTGTGGTTGTACTATAAATAAAAATCAAGTAGCTAAATATGGAGTTACAACAGATTCAGAGCATACCTGTAGTCTTTTAGCTTGTTATTGGTGTAGTTCATGTATGAATTAATAAAGCTAAATATTATAAAATAAATAAATTTAAAAGGAGATAAAAATATGAGTAAAAATTTTAGTATTGAATCTTTGGCAGATGGAGCAATAGCAGAACAAGTAAATGCAGCAATAGAAAAGGTGTTAGAAAATATTGCAGACTTAAATACACCTTACAAAATCAAGAGAAAGTTAAATATAGTATTGGTTTTTGATGCTGATGAATCAAGAGAAATGTCCGAGGTTGGAGTTACTATTAATGCAAAATTAGCACCAGCTACACCAACTAAAACTAGGATATTGTTAGACAGAGATAGTAAAGGCAAGATAGTAGGTGCTGAATATAAAAAGCAATTAAAAGGACAGATGGAGTTAGAAATTCAATGCGATGAAAACGGTGAAATAATAAATAATTCAGCAGTAGCTACAGAAGATTTAAAAGGACTTAGACTAGTAAATAACAAATAATCACCTACTCATATGAGAGGTTAAGATTTATAGGAGGAATTTTATTATGAACGAAGCAAATTCAAAGGAAGCATTAGAGTATTTAGTTGGGTTAGGTCAAGGAGAATTAAAAAGATTTATTGCTGCAAATGGTTTTGAGTATACAAACCGAAAAATTGAAAGAGTAATAGATCCTACACCCTCAGCAATTGTTGCTTCAACATTAACGTCTTTAGTAGATTATGTAAAAGGAAACATAGATCAATTAGGAAAAATAATAATACAGGTAGAAAGTCCTTCCAAAGTTTATTTATCCTCAGAACTAAAAGCGGACAAGCATAGAGAGGAGTACATGGAATGCAATGCAATTGTACCTAGAATAGCATTTGATAACTTTATTGAAACAGAAAGATTTAATGTTATGTTGCAATCAAATTTCGTAAAAAACAATGATGTTGAACAGCTACTAATTGTAACAGGTAGCATTAAAGATGAAGCTGTTAAACAAGTTGGAGACGATGGTATATCTCAATCAGTAACTGTTAAAACAGGAGTTGCAACAATGGGTGCTGTAGTTATACCTAATCCGGTTATGTTAGCACCATATAGAACATTTCCAGAGGTAGAGCAGCCAGTAAGTAAATTTATATTTAGAATGAAATCGGGTCCAACAGCAGCAATTATAGAAGCTGATGGAGGAGCATGGAGAAACGAGGCAATGGAAGGTATAAAGTTATTTTTAAAAACAGAATTAGCCGATATCGCTGATTTAACAATAATTTCTTAAATAATAATGAAAGAGAAAGGGCTTATAAGTCCTTTCTCATATAAAAGCTAAATTTCGTGAAGTAAGGAGGATGAATTATTAATGGAATTGAAAGATACAAAAATATTTATTCCTGAAATACCAAAGGAGTGGGAACAGCGAATACGTGCTGGTAACACAAATATT
>NZ_JBNMNU010000048.1:0-26193 GCF_051278035.1 Clostridium sp. | reverse complement strand
TGGACAAAATTATTTTTATTCATAAAAATGGCAGTAAAGCTTGTAAAAAAATAGCAGTTGATGAAAAACTGAAAATGATGTAAGAGGAGATAAAAAATGAACTTTAAGGATACATTGCAAAGCGTTGGTCTTGTTATAGAAACAGATGAAGTACCTCTAATTGTTGGGGAAAGCGGTATAGGGAAAACTGCATTAGCTAAAGAGCTTGCTAAAAAGAAAGGTTGGAGCCTTGTTATTATAGATGGAAACCTTTTGAAAGAAGGAGAAATAGGTGGACTTCCGACAGTTGAGGATTATACTTTAAAAGAGGATACAGGGCAGGTTACTACTAAGAAAGGGACTGTTTATGCAATTCACACGAAGTTACAGGAAATAGATAGTTTAATACATGATGGCAAAGAAGTATTTTTATTTATAGATGAAATAAACCGCTGTGAGCATACGGTGCAACAGGAACTTATGAATCTTATATTAAATAGGGAGATAAATGGCTACAAGCTCGACGATAAAGTGAAAATTGCAGCTGCCATGAATCCTTCTAGTAAGTATGGAGAAGACCTTGATTATCAAGTAGTTGATATGGATGCAGCACAAGAAAATAGGTTTGTTTGGCTGTATATGGAAAGTGATTCGAAATCTTGGCTAACCTGGGCTACCCAAAATAGCATAGAGCAAAAGGTTGTAGAGTTTATATCTACTTTTCCAGAATATTTACACAGTAACGAAAAGGATGAGCAGTTAAAAGCAACCCCTAGGAGCTTCGAACGAGTTTCTAAAAGCTACAAGATATATAAGGAAAAAAAAGATATAATTCCTAAAAGAATATTCTTGAATATATTAAAAGGAAATTTAGGAAGTAGAATAGCTCATGAATTTATGACATTTACAGAGGAGAATAATAAACCGCTTATTTCTTATGAAGAGGTGTTTGGTTTTGAAGAATTATCACAAGATGTAAGGGAAAAGATAAAAGTAGAAAGTCACACTAGATTATATCTTATAGCAAAGAATATTTTATATGTATTAGAAAATAAGGAGCTTTTAAGTTTTGATATAACAAGGTTTGTAGAATTCCTAGAGGTTTATCCTGTGGACTTAGGTATAGGCATTATGCAGGATGTTAAAGAAAGTTACAAGGAAATTTATAAATTATGTCTAGAAAATGAGGCTTTTGTTGAAATGTATTTTAGTGCATATAATGAAATAAAAGGCTAGGTGGTATTGTGGGAAAAAAATTTGAAACACTGAAAAGTTCGCTATATGATGAGATTTCTAACGTGAAGTCAATAGAAGATATGCCGAAAAATTTTATAGAAGATTTCTTTAAACTACTAGAACAAGTGAATTTTATGCTCATTGAGGACAAGGAGAATTTTTATGGGTATTTTTTGCTGCAAATGTCTAGGGAGTTAAAGTATAATATAACTTCGCCTACAGCTGTTAATTTTAAGCTATCTAGGTATGTGATTTACTTTAATCCCTATATGTTTTTAAACCTCACAGGGGATCAGATGAAAAGCACTATAAAACATGAAATATATCATATACTATCATTTCACTTAAATCGTGCAAGTAGTCTTAAAGCAAATTATAGCAACTTGGCTATTAATATGGCAATGGATATAGTAGTGAATCAATATTTAGATTATCTTCCACCTTATGCTACGACTTTGGACAGTATAAACTTTAAATATAGTTTAAAGTTAAAGCCTTATATGGCTATGGAGTATTATGTGGATGAGATTCAAGCAGCGTTAAACCTACTTTCGGAAGAAGATGAAAGTGAAAAAGATGAATCTAAAGTCATGAACATAGAAAAGGAATATGATGTTTCAAGCACTCATGATTTATGGGAACAATCTACAGAGGTAGATGATGCTACTCTTAAAGACTTTACTGAAAAATTGGTGCAAGTTTCAGAAAAGGGTTCTGTTCCTCTTTATTTACAGGGTATTATCAAAGCGTTAAAGGGTAATAAAAGTCAAATTCCTTGGAATATATATTTAAAAAAATTATTGGGAACGCTAGAAGGTGACAGAAAAAAGACTGTTTCTCGTAGAAGTAGACGTCAACCTAATAGACTAGATTTAAGGGGAGAGCTTAGGGGTCATATAGCTAGGATTACACTTGCAATTGATATAAGTGGTAGCATAAGTGATGAGGAATTTTATGGAGCAATAAAGGAAGTTTTTAATATTGTAAAGACTTACAAACATGAAATAACCCTTATTGAGTGTGATACAGAAATAAGGCAATTATACAAGGTGAAGTCTCCGAGCAATATAAGAGAAAGAAGTATTACTGGTGGTGGTACAAAGTTTACTCCTGTTTTTTCGTATGTAAACAATACAGATACAAATATACTAATATATTTTACAGATGGAAAGGGAGAAGAAACCTTAGGAGTAATGCCAAAAGGTTATAAAGTATTGTGGGTTATATCAGGCCGTGGTGATAAGCTTTCATTAAGGGAGCCTATTGGGACTTTAAAAAAATTAAAACCTGTAGAAATAAAGGAAGACACTGACGAAAGATTGGATGTAATGGTGGATGGATTTTCTGGCAATAATCATGAACCAATTATTTAATAGCTATATTTAACTAGAAAAGATATAATTAAAGTGTTCATGGGTAAGATTATACTATGAATAATCAAATACGTAAGAGGCGGATATATATATGAAAAATATAAAGATGATATTAGAATATGATGGAAGTAGATATAAAGGGTACCAAAAGCAAGCAGATAACGAGCTAACTGTGGAAGGTAAAATAGAAAGTGTTTTGTCTAAAATGTCAGGTGCAATGGTTAAGGTTAATGGCTGTGAGAGAACTGATGTAGGAGTGCATGCTGAAAATTACATGGCGAATTTTCATACTGATTGTGATTTAAGTATGGAAGCTATGCTAGATTATCTACATGAATTTTTACCACGGGATATAGTGGCAAAATCTATGGAAGAAGCAAGTGAAAAATTTCATGCAGCATATAACATAAAATCAAAAACTTATGTATACAAAATAAATAATAATGAACTAAGAAATGTATTCAACAGAAAATATGTTTATCATAGCGAGATGAAACTTAATTTAGAAGAGATGAAAACTGCAGCAGAATATTTAGTCGGATGTCATGATTTTCAGGGGTTTGCTACTGTAGCGGAGAATACTAGATCAACTACTGAAACTATTAATTATATAAATATAGTAGAAATAAATGGTATGATTGAAATTGAAATTAATGCAAATGATTTTTTGTGGAATATGGCAAGAATTATTATAGCAAGCCTTTTAGATGTAGGTGAAGGAAAACTTAATGTAGACGATATAGAAACATTGTTAACTGAAAAGACTGAGTCAAAATATACTTTAATGGCTAAAACAAAAGGGCTGGCTTTAAGAAGTGTTGAATACTAGAAACTATAAGCACAAATTCGAATAAAAACAATGGAAAAAATATTTTTAATTATTTTTTTAATTGTTTTTTTTAAAATTAACAAGTTATACCAAGTAGGGGTATAATATGTGGTTGTGTTTATAATCAGACTGTGATAGAATAAAAACTAATTTATAAGATAAACTACCTAGGGTAGAGGTGCTATGTCTAAGAGTACTTATTTGGAGCTGACAGGCTAAGATGAATAAGAAAAGGAGACACGGCCGAAGAAAATATATGTAAAAGTATTTTCTGGGTATACGCATAATATGTGTATACTTGTCACTGATTTTTAGTGGGGAGCTACAAGGTACACGAGGTTTGTATAAAAACATGTATTTTTATACAGCAAAGGTGTTCCTTTGCTGTATTTATTTTTTTTGGAAACTAAGTGGAAATATTTGTAGGAATAATTCTATAAGTATTAGCAGTTTTTTTGATAAGCAAAATTAATCAGTGTACAGGTTAGGCACACTAGATATTGATCGGAGTGGTTAAATTATGGGAGTAGTTGTTCAGAAATATGGTGGTTCCTCTTTAGGGTCTACAGAAAAAATTAAAGCTATTGCACAAGGTATAGTGGTTAGAAAAAAGCAAAATACAGATGTAGTTATAGTTGTATCCGCTATGGGCGACACTACAGATGATTTATTATCAATGTCAAAAAATATAACAGAGGAACCAGATAAGAGGGAATTAGATGCACTATTGTCAACAGGAGAAATAATTTCAAGTGCACTTTTAGCCATGGCAATTAAGAGTTTGGGGTATGATGCCATAAGCTACACTGCATATCAGATTGGGATTCAGACTAGTGGACAATATGGTAAGGCATTAATTAAAGATATACAGGATAAGAAGATTAAGAAGAGTTTAAAGGAAGGCAAGATTGTAATAGTTGCTGGCTTTCAAGGAGTAAACGGAGATGGTGATGTCACAACACTAGGAAGAGGTGGATCTGATACCACTGCCGTAGCATTAGCTGTGAAACTTTGTGGTAGCTGTGAAATATACACTGATGTTGATGGAATATATAGTGTGGATCCTAGAGCATATGCTGAAGCTAAGAAACTAGATGAAATAGAATACGAAGAAATGTTAGAATTAGCAAGTTTGGGAGCCCAAATAATGCACTCGAGGTCTATAGAGCTTGCTCAAAAATATGGTATACCTATATATGTGGGCCGCAGTAATGGTAATATTGTAGGAACTTTAATTCGGGAGGTAAAAGACGTGAATATGGAAAAAAAACCAGTAACAGGAATAGCAACTAGCGATGAGGATGTGGCAGTCACGCTGCAACATATTACTAAAGATGTGAATATATTAGCTACTATATTTGAAAATATAGGGCATAAAAGAATTAATATTGATATGATAAGTCAAACTTCATCTATGGATGGAAAAATGAATGTATCCTTTACAATTCCTAAAGATAGTTTAAAGGAAAGTTTAAAAATTATAGATGATTTGATTGTAGATAATAGCGTTATAGTTGACGAGGACATAACTAAATTTTCAATGGTGGGACTTGGAATGAAGACTACATCAGGAGTAGCGGCTAGAATGTTCAGGGTTTTTAACGAAAACAACATAGAAATTAAAATGATTACTACATCAGAAATAAGAATTACCTGTGCTATTAAAACAGAAGACAAATTAAATGCGATACAGTTTATTGCAAAGGAATTTAACTTATAAATAAGAAAGTTAGAAGGAGGAATTTAATTGAAATTTTTTGGCGATATGAAGGCTCTGAATAATAAATTAAATATTGCAGGGGTTAGTGCAGTCGATCTAGCTAAGGAATATGGCACACCTCTTTATGTAATGGATGAACAGCTTATTAGGGATAATTGTAGAAGATTCTTTACTTCTTTTAAAGCATCTGAAAGACAAAATAAAATAGCATATGCAGGAAAAGCATTTTTAACTATAGCCATGTGTGAAATTATAAAAAGCGAAGGCTTGTTTTTAGATGTAGTTTCAGGGGGGGAATTATATACAGCTTATAAGGCTGATTTTCCATTAGAAAAGGTCTATTTCCATGGTAATAATAAAACTATTGATGAAATCTACATGGCAGTAAAACTTGGAGTAGGAACTTTTGTGGTAGACAATTCTAAAGAAATTGAAATAGTTAATGAAGCAGCAAAGGAAAAAGGCATTATACAAAGGATTATTCTTAGAATTACTCCAGGAATAGAAGCTCACACTCATGAGTACATAAAGACCGGACAAATCGATTCAAAGTTTGGATTTACTACATTAAATAATGAGTTAGAAGGGATTGTAAAAACTGTTTTAAATCTTTCAAATATAAAACTTGCAGGACTACACTGTCATATAGGGTCTCAAATTTTCGAGTTAGAACCTTATAGAGACGCTGTGAGAATAATGACGTCTATAATTAAAGACATTAAAGAAAAATTTAGTTACGATATAGAAGAATTAGATTTAGGTGGAGGTTTTGGTGTTTATTATAATAAGGGTGATGAGCCTAAAGAAATAGAGGAATTCTGCAGAGTAATAATAGAGGAAACTAATATTAAGTGTAAAGAGTATAAAATAAAACATCCTATTCTTGTAATAGAACCTGGGAGATCCATTGTAGCTAATGCTGGGATTACATTATATACGGTGGGTGCTATAAAGGATATACCTCTAGTTAGGAAATATGTGGCAGTGGATGGTGGAATGACAGATAATATAAGACCAGCCTTATATAATGCAGAATATCAATGCGTACTCGTAAGTAAAGTAAGTGAACCTTGCATGGAAGTAGTTACAATAGCAGGTAAGTGCTGCGAGAGTGGAGATATATTAATAGAGGGTGTGAAACTTCCAAAGGTTACTACTGGGGACATTATTGCTGTTCTTACAACGGGTGCTTATGGATATTCAATGAGCAATAACTATAATAAAATACCTAAGGCTCCTGTAGTTTTAGTAAGTAAAGGTCACCATAGACTTATATGTAAAAGACAAACTTATAAAGATATGATTAGCAATGAAGTGTGCTTATAAATAGCGAAGTATGATATTCCTCCTGCGTGGCTTGCAAACGAGCTTAAAACAGGAAATTACATTAAGAAATTCTAACCTTTTGAAAATATAAAATTCTCGTGAGACTACCGTCTTGGCAGTCTCACGAGAATTTTCTATTGGTAAACGAAGAATTTCTGAATTACATATTACAACGTTTCTTTTAAAAAATATTCAAGGGCTTCATAGCTTACAACAGATCTTAACGATTGAATGCGTTTAATTTCATCATCATCAAATCCAGCGACACCATTTTGCAGTAAAAAAGTATTATAATCTCTTTCAATTGCACCATTGTAAGTAAATAGGACACAATGTTCTACTGCAAATCCACTTACAATAATACAGTCTACACCTTCACTCTTTAGAAGAGTATCTAGCTCTGTTTTCCAAAAGGCATTGCTATAAGTTTTATGTATAAAAAAATCATTTTCTGATACTACTAATTCTTCCACACATTTAAAGCCCTCAGTCTCTTCTCCCCCTGCTTCAACGTCCTGTATGATTATCACAGGATGTTTTTTCTTGCGGAAATATTCACTGATTTCATTAATATATTCTACTGCTTTTTCAAAGGACGCATTACAAGACGTGTCTTCTTTACAATTTTTTTACATGTCTATTATTAAAAGTGCTACTTTTGACATAATGTCTTCCTCCTATCACTATTATTTGAAATTCCCTTATTAATCGAAAGCTAGAGTACAACTGATAAAAAGTATGTAAGTCTACCCCGATAATTCACTATTTCAATCTTAGTTCTAACGTTTATTCAATATATTTAAAAAGTTTTCCTTCTTATCAATACTGCCGAAGATTCTTATTGGAATAATATAAGCCATTACAGCACTAACGTATATAAATATATGCGCTTCAGATTCAACGACTTTTTCAATTAAATTATAGCTTGTTTCACTGAATTCAGTTTTATCAACGACACCTTCTTCTGTATATGAAAAGGTGTGATTCCCAAGAATACCAGTGGTTTTACCTTCTTCAAGCATCTTTGAAATGTTTCTTTCTACAGAGTTCTTTAAAAATCTAGGATAATAAATAATCCATAATACAGATGAGATTATAAAAACTCCAAACCAATACCATAAAGGTATGTCGGTAATTTTTACTAGAAACATAGGCAAAATGAAAAATATAATTGGGATAAAAAATCTTTGAATAAATAAGGAACGTTTCATTGTTATTGAATGATTCATATGGTGAATATTAAAATCGATGTAGTCTTGCTTAGTTATTTCATATTCTAATTTCATATAACCTCCCCCCTATAACTGAATATAGATGGATTTGTGACGTTGGTGCCTGGTATTATAACTCTAGATGATATCAGCATTGTCATTTTATTATTAGTTAGTCAAGGAGTACAAGGATATTATACCATTACTTTCATTTTATGTGTACAAACCATTACATAATTGATTAGCACCTATATAAAAACAACCTAGATTAACTTTCGTTAAACTAGGTTGTTTTACTGAACCCCGAGATAATCCCTATCTAAAGTCATTAACGCATTGTAATTAGGGTGTAATTTCTTAATCTCAATATTTATGTCGTCTTTTAATTTTACTTCATCATCCTCTGTAAAAGCCTTATTAAAATCAATTACAGCATCAAATATTAAATTTTTATAATCACCCTCTCCTACAATTCTAAAATCATGAATCGACTTTATTGAGGGGAAAGATTCTAATACCGTTAAAAGCCTTAATCGTGATGCATTAACCTCTTTATCATCTATATTTAACGGATCCATATGAATAACTAGATATATTTCAAACTCTGTGGAAATTTCTTTTTCAGCTTTGTCGATGATCTCATGTATTTTAACTATAGAAATATCACAAGGGACTTCTGCGTGAATAGAAGCCATGCATCTACCAGGCCCATAGTTATGTATAACTAAGTCATGGGCACCTGTAATATAGTCGTAGGATAGCAACTTTGATTGAAGCCCCTTAACAAGCTCTTCATCTGGAGCCTCACCGAGCAATGGATTCATTGTATCTTTTATAAGTGAATAACCAGCATATATTATAAAAAATGATACCAATATTCCTATGTAACCATCTATTGGAAAGTCAATCCAAATAGATAGAAGAAGTGATAGCGCAACGCAGCTCGAACTAACTACGTCACTTAATGCATCGAAGGAAGAAGCCTGTAGAGCAGAGGAGTTTATAGCCTTTCCTATAGTCTTATTAAATATACTAATCCAAATTTTAAAACCTATAGACACTAAAATTAATATAAAAGGTATAAGGTTGAAAATTACTTTTGATGGATGAGTTATTCTACCATAGGAAGTCTTAATTAATTCAAAACCCACTAGTATTACCAAAAAAGAAACTATAAGTCCAGAAATATATTCAAGCCTCCCATGACCAAAAGGATGCTCCTTATCCGCAGGTTTTTCAGCTAACTTAAATCCTAAAATTGTAATAACTGAAGAGGCTACGTCTGATAAATTGTTAAAGGCATCCGCAGTAACAGCTATACTATTTACGAGGATGCCTATGGATAGCTTTGTAACAAAAAGGAGTAAGTTTACTATTATCCCAACTAAACCGCCAAGGTAACCATAAGCCACTCTTACTTTTTTATTATTAGTGTCTCCAGAATTTCTTATAAATTTTGCAATTAAAAATTTTGATAACATATTTTCACCTCTGACTTATAGTATAATTAAAACAAAAAAAATTAAACATGTATTTAGCAATTAATTATATCATTAAATTATATCATTAAATTAGAAATTATAGAAATTATATCTAAACATTTGTTATACTAGTAAAATAGATAAGTATGATATTTATTTAAATTAAAATACATTGGAGGAATATATATGAGTAAAGAATTAGAATTTGCCCAAGATCTTATTGATTATATTTATGATAGTCCAACAGCTTTTCATGCTGTAGCAAAGGCTAAGGAAGATTTATTCAAAGAAGGTTTTATTGAAATTAGAGAAGAAGAAAAGTGGAGCCTTGAAAAAGGAGGAAAGTATTTCATAACTAAAAACGATTCAGCATTAACTGCTTTTGTGGTTGGAAAGGGAGATGTTGAAAAAACTGGATTTAAGATTATTGCAGCTCATACAGATTCGCCTAGCTTTAGAATAAAACCATTACCAGAAATGGTGGTTGATAATACATACGTAAGATTAAACACAGAAGCTTATGGCGGACTTATATTAAATACTTGGATGGATAGGCCACTAGCAGTAGCTGGGAGAGTAACTCTTAGAAGTGATAATATTCTATATCCAGAAACAAGACTTGTGAATATTAATAAGCCTATAATGATAATTCCTAATTTAGCTATTCATATGAACAGAGATATAAATACTGGGATTGAATTAAATAAACAAAAGGATACCTTGCCACTACTTTCAATGGTAAGCGAAGAATTAGAAAAAAACAATTACCTTATGAGCGCAATTGCAAATGAACTATCTGTAGAACAGGAGAAAATTATAGATTTCGATTTATTCCTATATGAATACGAAAAGGGATCAATTATAGGGCTAAATAATGAATTTATTTCAAGCTCAAGACTAGATGATTTAGCTATGGTTCATGCTGGGATAAGAGCACTATGTAAAGTAGACGCTGTAGAGGCAACAAATGTAATGGTTTGTTTTGATAACGAAGAGGTAGGAAGCGCAACTAAGCAAGGTGCTGATTCAAATATGCTTGTTGATATCTTAGAGCGCATCACAATATCATTAGATAAAAACCGCGAAGATTTTTTAAGAGCTATTTCTAAATCCTTTATAATATCTGCTGATAATGCACATGCAGTTCATCCTAATAGTCCAGAAAAGAATGATCCAACAAATAAACCTTATCTGAATAAAGGTCCAGTTATAAAAGTTAGCGCGAGTCAAAGTTACACTACCGATAGTAATTCTGATGCGGTTTATGAATTAGTTTGTGAAAAAGCTGGTGTTCCAGTACAAAAATTTGTTAATCGATCTGATACCCGTGGAGGTTCAACTATAGGACCGATCTCTTCGACTCATTTAAATATACGCTCAGTGGATATTGGTAGCCCAACTCTAGCCATGCATTCTATAAGAGAACTTGGGGGGGTAATAGACCATACTTATGTAACAAAATCTTTTAAGGGATTTTATGAAATCTAACACAAGAAGTATAAAAGAACTCACGATTTTTAAATTGTGAGTTCTTTTTTTTATTTTCATTGATAATTAATGGGTTAATTGGTGATAATAAATAAAGTCAATCCTAAAATTCACAAATAATATTTACGAAAGCGTTGAAAGGGTGGTTAGAGTGCTGTATATTACATTTGGAGCAATAGTTGCATTATGTATTTTAGTATACATATCTGTAAGAAAAAATATAAATTATTATAGAGAGGAAAATCTACTAAAAGATATCCCAAGCATAAATGTGAATAGGGAAGATTTAGAAAAACATGCATTTGAAATAGCACGTTATTATTCTGATATCAAAAGTACTAATTGTAAGAAAAAACTTATTAGTAATCTAGATAGGAGTTACGAAAAAATCTTAAGTGGGTACGGTAAAATATATAAAGAAGAAAAAAATAAAAAAGAGGTATTGCCTGCTGCAGAATGGCTTTTAGATAACCTTTATTTGATAGAGAAGGAGTATAAAAACATAAAATATAATATGCCACAAACATATTATAATGACTTGCCAGTGATATACAAAGGTGTTATGAGGGGATATCCGAGAGTTTATCATATTGCCGTAGAAATAGTATCCCACACAGATGGTAGAGTAGATGAGAGTGTTATAGAAAATTTTATTCATGCCTATCAAAACAGTACCGCACTTACTAGTGGTGAGCTTTGGGCTATTCCTATAATGCTACGAATAGCCTTAATACAAAATATAAGTAAAATAACTGAGAAAATTGTTAAGGCAGAGCAGGATAAAAAGCAAGCAGAACTAGTTGCAGAGAAGTTAATTAATGCTTTTAACGAGGGCAAAATTGTCACAGAGATATCATTATTGGATAGTCATAATCTTACATTTAATCCTCATTTCACGGAAAGATTATTGAAGTTGCTTCGGGATAGTGGTATCGATTCTGAAGAAGTTTATCATTATGTAGATGAGAAACTTGGAGCGCAAGAAACAAGTTTAGAGAGAACAATATTCTTAGAACATCAAATTGAAGCTAATTTTCAAATATCTATGGGGAATTCTATCAATAGTATAAGAGTTATTGAGGGTCTAAACTGGAAAAATTATTTTGAAAAGTTAAGTACTCTTGAAAGTGTTTTAAGGGAGGATACTAGCTGTACTTACGCAGAAATGGATTTTCAATCTAGAGATAAATATAGGCATATAATAGAAAAAATATCTAAACATACAAAGCTTCCAGAGTCTTATATAGCAAAAAAGGCCATCGAATGTTGTAATGAGTGTGAAATTACAGAAAATAATTCCTATAAAAGGCATGTAGGGTATTATTTAATTGATGATGGACTAAGTGAATTAAAGGAGAAAATAGGGTATAAGAACAATCTCATACAAGGGATTAAAGATAGAATTAGGAAGAATAAAGAAAATTTTTATATTGGTACTATTGTTGTATTTACAATGATAATAGTATGTCTATTTATTGTGTTTAGTCTATTAAATGATAGGTCCATATCACTATGGAGATATGTTTTAGCTACAATTGTTATATTAGTGCCGTGTAGCGAAATTACAATATCAATTTTTAACTGGAGTGTAAATGTTTTGGGTTCTCCTTCATTTATACCCAAAATGGCTTTTAGAGAAGCAATACCAGAAAAATATAGTACAGTGGTTGTAATTCCAACCATATTAAACAATCCATCTAGGGTAAGAGATTTGGTACATGATTTAGAAATATGCTATTTAGCCAATGCACAAAGAAACCTTTATTTCGCATTGCTAGGAGATTTTGTGGATAGTGATGCTTTAGAGGGATCTGGAGATAGTGAAGTAGTAAAAGAGGGATTACTGGCAATAGAAGCATTAAATAAAAAATATTGTAAAAACGAACAAAAGATATTTTTCTTTTTAAATAGATATAGACAGTTTAATGAAAAAGAAAACAAGTGGATTGGATGGGAAAGAAAACGTGGAAAGCTTATGGAGTTTAATGAGTTTTTGAGAGGCGCAGAAAATACTAGTTATAATGTAGTAAGCAGTAATGCAGAGCATCTTCAATCGGTTAAATACGTTATTACTTTAGATGCGGACACAAAGCTTCCAAGGGACGCTGCTAAGAAACTAATAGGGGCCATGGCACATCCACTAAATAATGCTGTAATAAATCATAGTAAAAAGACTGTGGACAGAGGATATGGAGTTATGCAGCCACGGGTAGGGGTATCTATTGTTTCTGCAAACAAAACTCTATTTTCAAAGATATTTTCTGGTGAAACAGGTATAGATATGTATACCTCTGCCATTTCTGACGTATATCAGGATTTATTTGGCGAGGGTATTTTTACTGGAAAGGGAATTTATGATGTAGATGTTTTCAATTATATGTTAAAGGATGAGATACCTGAAAACACTATATTAAGTCACGATCTATTAGAGGGCTCATATGTTAGGACTGCTTTAGTTACAGATGTGGAGTTCATAGATGGATATCCATCCTATTACAATTCAAGTTCTATGAGATTACACAGATGGACTAGGGGAGATTGGCAATTACTTCCTTGGCTTAAAAAATCTTCACCTCTAAGTAAAATATCAAAATGGAAAATAATAGATAATTTACGTAGGAGTCTATTAGCACCCTCTATAACAATTTTACTTATACTTACTTTAAGTGGAATATTACCTGACGGCACAGATAAATGGTTTATTACAGCATTTGTTGCGCTTTTAGCACCTATACTTTTTGATGTGAGTGAGGCTGTAGTTTCTCCTGCTAAAGGTATAAGCTTAGTGGGGAAAATACAAAATAGTAAGATGGCTATAGAGCAGGTATTTCTAATTTTTTGCTTTATACCTTATCAAGCATATCTTATGGTAGATGCCATAATTAGGACCTTATACAGGTTAACTATAAGTAAAAAAAATCTATTGGAATGGCAGACTGCAGCAGATGTTGAAGTGAAACTCGGGAAAAAACTCAAAAACTTTATAGCATCCATGTGGGTAGGTAGTGCAATTTCACTTTTGATTTTATTTCTAGCATTCAAATTAGATGCGAGTATTGGGTTCATTAGTATACCTTCCTGTACACTTTGGTTCCTAAGTCCTGTAATTGCTTATGTTATAAGTAAAGACAGAGAGATTTTAGACTTTGAAATAGCGGAAGAAGAGAAGATATTTCTCCGGAAATTAAGTAGAAAAACTTGGGCGTATTTTCAAGATTTTATTAATGAGGAAAATAACTTCCTTGGACCGGATAATTACCAAGAGAATCCACCAAATGGTGTGGCACATAGAACTTCGCCAACGGACATGGGTATGGGTTTAACTGCAAATTTAGTTGCTTATGATTTAGGATATATAGGAACCATAGATGTTGTAAGTAGAATAGGGAAAATCATTACTTCAATGGAGGATATGGCTACCTACAAAGGTCATTTTTATAATTGGTACGATACTACTAACAAGGAACCATTATACCCTAGATACGTATCCACTGTGGATAGTGGGAATTTAGTTGGTTATCTATGGGTAGTATCAGAGACGCTAGAGGAGTATTTGGGAAACCCAATATTTAATCCTCAGCAAGTTAAGGGTTTGCAAGATACAATGAGGCTTGCTAGTGTAGAAATAGAAGCAAATGTTGAATTAAGTGAATTATATAAAGCAACAATAGGTGATATAGACAATAATACAATAGATTTTAAATCATGGGAAAGATTACTTATAGACTTAGAAAGTAAAATTATAGGAGAAGAAAAAATTCAATTAGAAAAAGATTTATATTGGGATAAAAAGTTAAAAGGTGATCTAAATAGGTTTTTAGAGGAAATAAATGAATTTTTTCCTTGGTCACATTTTACCGACTCCAAAAACATTAATTTAGACCTTAGTAACTCTTTACTTTCTATAATTGAAAAAACAGCTTTAATAAATATTCCAGATAAAATAACAAAAGTGCTAAATATAATAAATAGTAAGTCGAAGAAGGATAAATCAATATCAGAATTAAAAATTATGCTACAAAATACAAAAGAAAAATCCCAATTAATTATTGAAGACATAGAGAAATTAAAGGAAAGAATAAATTCTATGGCAGAGGCTACAGATTTTAAAATGTTGTATGATAAGAACAGAGAACTATTTAGCATTGGATATGACGTGGAGAATGATAGTTTAGGTAGGAGCTATTATGATTTATTAGCATCTGAGTCGAGGCAGGCTAGCTTTATTGCTATAGCAAAAGGTGACGTTCCTAAAAAACATTGGTTTGTGCTTGGAAGATCCATGACTCTTATGGGGAAAGGTAAGGGATTAGTTTCTTGGAGTGGAACCATGTTCGAATATTTGATGCCCCTTCTCATAATGAAAAATTATCCGGGAACAATGCTAGATGAAACCTATAAAGCTGTAATTGAGGCACAAAGGAAATATTGTGATGAGAGAGGTGTGCCTTTTGGAATATCTGAATCTGCATATTATAATTTTGATGTAAATTCAAATTATCAATATAAGGCTTTTGGGATAGCTGGAGTAGGACTTAAACAAGGATTGTCGGATGAACTGGTTGTTTCTCCATATTCCAGTATTATGGCACTTCAAACTGATTTTGTAGGAGCTTATAATAATCTTAAAAAGCTAATTGATGAAGGGTTAGAGGGGATTTATGGGTTTTATGAGGCTATCGATTATACTGAAAATAGAGTACCTAAGGAAGAATCTAAGGCAATTATTAAGTGCTTTATGATTCATCATGAAGGCATGAGTTTAATGGCTTTAGATAATGTGTTGTCAAATAATGTTTTCCAAAAGAGGTTCCATAGGATTCCAAAGGTGAAAGCTACAGAATTACTACTTCAAGAAAGAGTTTCTAAGAGAGTTGTGTATGATAGAGAACATAAATTCAATCTATCAGATACAATTATTGGAAAACAAAAGATTATAGTTAGGAAATATACTACAGCTAAAACAGAGTCACCAGAAACACATTTGATTTCTAATGGAAATTATTCATTAATGATTTCTAATAGTGGTGCAGGATATGCTTTAAGAAATAGAACAATGATTTATAGGTGGAAGGAAGAGGTGACTAAAGATAATACGGGAATGTTTATATACATAAAAGATGTGTATGAAAATGAGTACTTTAGTGCAACCTACGAACCATGTAAAAAGGAAGGTGATAGTTATGAAGTAACTTTTGCCTTGGATAAAGCTGAGTTCACAAGGAGTGACAGTAGTATTACAACTAGAACGGAAATTACTGTATCTACGGAAGATGATTCAGAAGTGAGAAGATTAACAATTACAAATCATGGAACAGGGAGTAAAAATATAGAAATAACCAGTTATTTTGAAGTAACGTTAGCTCATTATGATGCAGATATAGTACATCCTGCTTTTGGTAATTTGTTTGTAAAGACAGAGTATATAGATAATCCTAGTTGCATATTAGCAACTAGAAGACCTAGGGCTAAGGGTAAAAAACAACCTTGGCTTATGCAAACTGTTGCAACAGACGGAACTACAGTAGGAACTGTTCAATATGAGACTAGCCGAGTAAATTTTATAGGTCGTGGTGAAAATACAACGCATCCTGTAAGCATGATGGAAAACTCAATTTTATCTAATACTGTAGGGGCGGTGCTTGACCCTATAGTGTCTATAAGAAGAAGGGTTAAGATAAAGGCTGGTGAAACTTGTGTTATAGCTTTCACTACAGCAATAGCGAGTAGTAAAGATGAAGTAATAAGTTTGGCTAAAAAATATAGCGAACTTCACAATGTAAATAGAGTATTTGAGCTAGTTTGGAGTCAAACTCAAGTGGATATGAAATATTATGGTCTTAAATCTACCCAAGCAAATTTATATCAAGTGATGGCTTCTAAAATACTGTTTTTAAACTCTACTTATAAAGAAAGAAGTGAATATATAAAGAATGTAAAAAAAGGTCAGTTTTCTCTTTGGGCATATGGTATTTCAGGAGATTTGCCTATAATTCTCCTGATAGCAAGAGAAAGTAAAGATAAAGACTTAGTTCGCCAACTTTTGAATGCCCATGAGTACCTTAGTCTTAAAGGGTTGAAAGTTGATTTGGTTATAATAAATCTTCAAAAAGTCACATATGATCAACCTCTACAAACTGATATTAAAGACTTGGTGGGAAGTAGTCACTTAAGAGGTAAAGAAAATAAACCAGGTGGGCTCTTTATACTTAATAAGGCTACCATCTTGGATGAGGATATAGAGCTTTTAATAGCTATATCACGAATAGTTATAGATTCATGCAAGGGAATGTTAGTATCTCAAATTCACAATAATAGTAAACGAATCGAAAAGCAACCATTATTAGAGAAAATAGAAAATAAGCTTACATTTGATCCACACAAGTTTAATATAGAGCAGTTAGCGTTTTTTAATGACTTGGGAGGATTTAATGTAGAAAATGAAAACTATACTATTCTACTTAAAGATTTTAATAATACACCAGCGCCTTGGATAAATGTAATTTCAAATGGTGATTTTGGATTTCATGTATCAGAAGGTGGATCAGCATACACTTGGCATAAGAATAGCCGCGAAAATAAAATTACTACTTGGTCCAATGACTCGGTAAGTGATGAATGTTCAGAAGCTATATACCTTAGAGACGAAACTTTTGGCAATGTGTGGAGTATAACACCTAAACCTATAAGGGATGGTGGAGAATACTTAATAGAGCATGGCTTTGGGCATTCGAATTTTAAACATGAGGCTTTTGGAATCATGGGAGAAGTAACTATGTTTGTGCCTATGAATCATAATCTTAAGTTATGCAAGATAAAACTTGTAAATAATAGCGATATAGCTAGAGAACTATCTATAACCTACTATGCAGAGCTTGTTATGGGGGTTGTACCTCAACATACTGCTGAGCATATTGTTACCTTCTTGGATGAAGAGAATAAATATATATATGCCACAAATACTTATAGTCAGCACTTTGGTAAATTAAATGCTTTCTTAAAATTATTTGGTGGTGTAGATCAAAGCTTTACTGGTGATAAGGGTGAATTTTTAGGTAGAGGAGGAAGTGTAGAGAACCCATCTGCGCTAAAAAGAGTTAGACTTTCAAACAATGTTGGAGTTGGATTAGATCCATGCCTAGCAGTTACTTCAAAAATTCATTTAGAGCCGAATATGGAGATAGAACTCGTAGCTATGCTAGGTGAGGATGAGAACTTAGAAAATATTTCCAATACTATTGTGGAATTTGAAGATCTAAAAAAAGTGGATTCTGAATTAGAAGCAGTTAAGGAATATTGGAATAAGTTACTTCATACTATCCAGGTTAAGACTCCAGATAAAAGTATGGATTTAATGCTTAATGGATGGCTTATGTATCAAACTATAGTATGCAGATTATGGGCAAGGACGGCCTTTTACCAGTCTGGTGGAGCTTATGGATTTAGAGATCAGCTTCAAGATGTTATTCCTGTAAGTTTAATAGAACCTAGTATGACCAAAAGACAAATTATATACAGTGCTTCAAGACAGTTTGTTGAAGGAGATGTGCAACATTGGTGGCATCCAGTTGTAGATAGCGGAATAAGAACTAGATTTTCCGATGACTTATTATGGCTACCTTTTGTAACTATGGAGTATATAAAAAACACTGGAGATTTTGCTATTCTTGATGAGCAGGCTGGATATTTAATGGATACGCCACTAGCCGAAGGAGAAGACGAAAGATATAATATCTCAGGAAAAGCAGATTTTACAGGAAGCATATACGAACATTGCATAAAAGCTATAGATAAAAGTCTTAAATTTGGTGTCCATAACATACCTCTAATGGGAAGTGGAGATTGGAATGACGGAATGAGCACCGTAGGAAACAAGGGAAAAGGTGAAAGTGTGTGGCTAGGATGGTTCTTATATGATATCCTAGGGAGCTTTGCTGGAGCCTCCAAATATAAAAACGATGATGAAATTTCGAAGAGATATAAGGACATGCAAGAGTATATAAGGGTAAACCTTGAAGATAATGCGTGGGATGGTGATTGGTACAGGAGAGCATATTTTGACGATGGAACGCCACTCGGTTCATCTGAAAACGAAGAATGTCAGATAGATTCTCTATCTCAATCATGGTCGGTTATATCGGGAGCTGCAAATAGTGAAAGAGCAGCGAAGGCTATGAAGTCATTAGAACATTATTTAATAAAAGAGGATAAAGGTATGATTCTTCTTCTTACTCCACCTTTTAACAAATCTAATTTGGAGCCAGGATATATCAAGGGCTATGTACCTGGAGTTAGGGAAAATGGCGGCCAATATACGCATGCAGCAACGTGGGTAATCCTTGCTTTAGCTAAACTTTCAAAAACTGATAAGGCGGCAAAGCTTTATAATATGATAAACCCGATTAATCATACAAAAACAATCTTTGAGTGTGAGAAATATAAAACTGAGCCTTATGTAATGTCGGCTGATGTTTACGGGAAAGAACCTCATGTAGGACGAGGTGGATGGAGTTGGTATACTGGCACATCAGGATGGATGTATACAACAGGGATAGAAGCTATCTTAGGGTTTAAATTAAAGGAGGGAAAAGGATTTACCATAGAACCTTGTGTTCCAGATGAATGGGATCATTATGAGATTATTTATAAAAAAGATAAATTTGAATATCGGATAGAGGTTAAACGCCAGGGCGAAAAAGGTATTTGGCTTAATGGTAAATTATGCGAGAATGGATTGATACCATTTATTGATGGAGTGCATAAAGTAGAGGTGATAATTTAAAAAGAGGAAGGATGACTTCCAAGTAGAAGTCATCCTTTCATCATTTTAATTTTAGAAAAAGCTAATCTTCTATATCTGGAATTTCGTTTCCGCCGTAATAAGTATAGTCAAATTCCGCATTAGATATATTCATAGAAACGATAGGGTCAGTTACTGGATCTGGAAGCATTGTAGAATCCGTTTCTGAATAAGACCTTATATCTGATGGTTCTAATTCATAAAAATCTCTTTGATATGGTGCATACACTTTTGTTTTTTCCTTAGACATTTTAATACCTCCTTTTGTATATATAATATATTTGTACATATAGTGTTCCATATAAGAGACAAAAAAATGGAGGTAATATTAGGTACATTAAAATCAATGTTAATATTGGATATAATAAATTGGTTTAGCTAAAAATAAAGATAAATGGTTAACTTTTATTAAAAAAGAGGAAAGGTTTAAGAAATCTAGAATATATATAATTATTATCAATAAATAATTGTTATGGATTAAAGGTGATAATGTATTTTTTAGAACTTAAATTTAAAGGAGGAATAAAAATGACTAAGGCAAGAGAAATTTATAAATGTGAAGTGTGTGGTAATATTGTTGAAGTGGTTCATAATGCTGCAGGAACTTTAGTTTGTTGTGGCAAACCAATGACACTAAAATCAGAAAACACTCAAGATGCAGCAGTTGAAAAACATGTTCCTGTAATTGAAAAAATAGAAGGCGGAATTAGAGTTTTGGTTGGAGCAATAGAACACCCAATGACAGAGGATCATCATATTGAATTTATTGAAGTACATACAGAAAATAAGGTGTACAGAAAATATCTAAAACCAGGTGAAAAACCAGTAGCAGAATTTAAATTAGTAGAAGAAGTTTTATACGTACGCGAATACTGTAATTTACATGGTCTTTGGAAAGCATAAATTTAAATTTTTATTGACAATTTACCACGATAGGAATATCATAATTTAAAGACATTTTAAAAATTTATATCGTTATAGTCGTTGATGAGAAGTAAGTAGATTTGAAAACAGATTTACAGAGAGTCGTAGATAGTGGAATTACGATAATTATGATTAAGTTGAATGGGTCTCTAAGACTCGGGATGAAGTACAGTAATCCTTGACGTAAGCCTTACGTTACAAAGGTAGGATATCTTAGTGTATCTGTTTTAGCAGAAGCTGTAATGTAGCTTCTAAGTATTAGGTGGTACCGTGTATATGCGCCCTATGGATTTATCCATAGGGCTTTTTTATTTTTTAAAATTTAAAAAATTATTTGTAGGAGATGATTATTTTGGAAGGCGCTAAAAAAGTTATATTTAGTGGAATTAAACCTTCTGGTGACTTAACCCTTGGAAATTACATTGGGGCTATAAAAAACTGGGTTAAATTACAAGAAGATTATGAATGCTATTTTTGCGTGGTTGATTTACACGCCATTACAGTAAAACAAGAACCAAAGGATTTAAGAAAAAGGACATTAGAAATATTAGCTATTTATCTGGCTTCGGGTATTGATCCTGAAAAAAACACTTTATTCATTCAATCACATATTCCCGCACACAGTGAGGCTGGATGGCTTTTAACTTGTTCCACTTACATGGGAGAATTGAGTAGAATGACGCAATACAAAGATAAATCTAAGAATAGTGGAGAAAGTATATCAGCGGGTTTATTTATTTATCCGGTTCTTATGGCGGCAGATATTTTGTTATATCAAACAAATTTAGTGCCTGTAGGAAAAGATCAACTTCAACATCTTGAAATTGCGAGAGATATAGGAGAAAGATTCAATAAAACTTATAGCGATACCTTTGTAATACCTGAACCTTATATACCTAAAACAGGTGCTAAGATAATGGACTTGCAAGACCCATCTAAAAAAATGTCTAAATCAGAAGAGAACGTTAATGGATATATTTTAATAATGGACCCACCAGAAGTTATAAGGAAAAAAGTTAATAGAGCAGTTACAGATAGCTTAGGCGAAGTTAAGTACAATGATGAGCAATTAGGGGTTAAAAACTTAATGACAATACTAATGACTATAACTGGCAAGTCTGTACAGGAAATAGAAGGAAAGTATGAAGGCTTAGGCTATGCGGAGTTTAAAAGTGATGTGGCAGAAGCAATAGTGTCAGAGCTTGAACCTGTACAAATTAAGATAAAGGAGTATATAGGCAATAAAGATTACTTAGAGGGGATTTACAAAAAGGGTGCTGAGAAGGCTAATTATGTTGCTAATAAGACGCTAAGGAAAATGCAAAAGAAAATAGGATTCATACCAAGGTAGAGGGGTATAAAATTTCTCCTTCGTGCCTTGCAAAAGGAGCTTGAAACCTGAAATTCTATTAAGAAATTCTAATCTTTTGCTCATATATAATTCTCTAACACTCACATTCGCCTTCCTGGCTCAGGTTCGCTAGCCTGCCGTCCTGGCAGGCTTACGAGAATTATACATTCGCAAAAGAAGAATTTCTAAATAAAATTTCAATGTTTCTGCGCTTCTTATTGCAAGTCACTTCGGAGAAAATTAATACTGGTGTGCAATAGTCCCCTACGGGGCAAGGTAGAAGAGATTTGGATAGGGAATTTCTTGCCGTCCTGTGAGGCTTACGAGAGTTTTACATTCGCAAAAGAAGAATTTCTAAATGAAATTTCAATGTTTCTACGCTTCTTATTGCAAGTCACTTCGGAGAAAATTAATACTGGTATGCAATAGTCCCCTACGGGGGAAGGCAAAAAAAGCTTGAAAGCTGAAATGCCACTTTAGAGAAGTTTAATACTATTATGCCTATGCCCCTAAGGGGCAGGGCAAATGGGTTTGGGATAAGAAATTAAAAAAATAAAGTGAAGTTACAAATATCTTAATCATTGTTAAGATATTTTGTGGCTTTTTCTTTATATTGTACAAGTCTAGTTGACATATATGCTCATAAAAGCTAAAATCAATAGGTAGAGAATTTAGTGAAAAATTTTAAAATTGCTAGGAACTTAGAGAGTAATTTTAGGAAAATATAAATATTTCAAAAAGGAGAATGATAACTTTGCTGGATTACATAAAAGAGATTCAAAAGAGAAGAACGTTTGCTATAATATCCCATCCAGATGCTGGTAAAACTACACTTACAGAAAAATTATTATTATATGGAGGCGCTATAAGGCTTGCAGGTTCAGTTAAAGCTAGAAAAGCTTCTAAACATGCAGTTTCTGACTGGATGGAAATAGAAAAACAAAGAGGTATTTCGGTTACGTCTTCAGTTATGCAATTTAATTATAATGATTTTTGTATAAATATACTTGATACACCAGGACATCAAGACTTTAGTGAAGATACTTACAGAACACTTATGGCTGCAGATAGTGCAGTAATGGTTATTGATGCGGCAAAAGGAATAGAGGAACAAACAAGAAAATTGTTCAATGTATGTAGTATGAGAGAAATACCTATTTTCACCTTTGTTAATAAGATGGATAGAGAGGCTAAAGATATCTTTTCACTTATGGAAGAGATAGAAAACGAGCTTGGAATTAAATCTTACCCAATAAATTGGCCTATAGGTTGTGGGAAAGATTTTAAAGGTGTTTATGATAGAATAACAAAGGAAATTATTGTTTTCGATGATGGAAAACATGGTCAAATAGAAGCTAAAGAAACAAAAATTAGTATTGATGATGAAAGGGCAATTGAATTTATCGGTGAGGATTATTATGATAAGCTTATGGAAGATATCGAGCTTTTAGATGTAGCAGGAGATGACTTTGATTTGGTAAAAGTTGCTGCAGGGGAACTTACCCCAGTATTTTTTGGGAGTGCTTTAACTAATTTTGGGGTTGAACCTTTTTTAAATAATTTTCTAAAAATAACATCAGTACCATTATCAAGAAATTCTACCATAGGAAAAATTGATGTTTTTGGTAAGGATTTTTCTGCTTTTGTATTTAAAATACAGGCAAACATGAATAAATCTCATAGGGATAGAATGGCTTTTATGAGGATTTGCTCTGGAGAATTTGTTAAGGGTATGGATGTTTATCATATGCAAGGCGGTAATAAAATAAAACTTGCTCAACCTCAACAATTTTTAGCTCAAGATAGAGAGATAGTGGATTCAGCTTATGCAGGAGATATTATTGGAGTTTTTGATCCAGGTATATTTAGCATAGGTGATACAATATGTCCTTCTTCAAATAAATTTAAGTTCGATGGAATACCAATTTTTGCACCAGAACATTTTGCAAGGGTGAGAGCTGTTGATACCATGAAGAGAAAGCAATTTATAAAGGGTGTAACACAAATAGCTCAAGAAGGTGCAATCCAAGTATTTAAGGAACTTCATATTGGAGTCGAACAAATTATAGTTGGAGTTGTAGGGGTTCTTCAGTTTGAAGTGCTAGAATTCAGACTTAAAGACGAATATAATGTGGATATTAAGATGGATAGGTTAGCATTTACACAGATAAGATGGATTGAAAATAGTAATATAGACAAGGAAAAACTTAATTTGACTAGTGATACTAGAATAGTTAAAGACTTTAAGGATAGAGACCTATTAGTATTCCAAAACGAATGGGCTATTAGATGGGCGCTAGATCATAATAAGGGCCTTGTTTTATCAGACATGGGTAAGAGTGACGATTAGAAAAATGTTATAAAAAGTAAAAGAAAAATCTCTTGAAAATATTTCAAGAGATTTTTTTTATTTGAAATTTTTACATGATTTTTCTTCGACTAGAGAAAGCATCAATTACAAATACAATAGCAGCAACTACTAGTAGAACATTAATTAAATTTCCACCTATGCTGAGGAGTATTCCAATTAACCAAAATAAAACTACAAAGCCACCTAACCAACGTAAAAAAGTCACAGAATCACCTCCATGTATTTAAAAACAATTTAATAGAGACTAAAAAATGTCTGTTAAAGCTTTGACTTGTAATTTTTTTGATAATAAATACTAGATATAGTATGTATTACTTTAGCAATGTATATGCAAGATATAAATGGGATTATATTTTAAAAAAGTGTATGCATACATTTGATAAAAAAAATAAATTGTATATAATGATATTAAACAAAGTTTTAAAACATACTAAATTTTAGGGGGGCAAACATGGAAGGTAGATTATCAAAAGCTAAAACAATTGACATAGTACAAATTGGAATTATGGGTGCAATTATATACAGCGCAACATATTTAATTAAAATACCAGTGGGAAATAGTGCCGTATTTCATATAGGAGACAGTATGGTATATTTAGCGGCAATATTACTAGGAAAGAAAAAGGGCTTTATAGCTGCGGCCCTAGGCATGACTATATTTGATTTAACAACTCCTTATTTTTTCTGGGCACCTTTTACATTGATTATAAAAGGTGGAATGGCATACCTTACAGCTGTTATAGCATACAGAAAGGGTTACAGTGGGGATAATATTTGGAATAATTTATTTGCATTTATAATAGCAGGCATATGGATGGTTCTTGGATATTTAGTTTCAGGTTTTTTAGTATATAAACTAACTACTAATAGTCCACTAGTTGCCTTTGCAGATATACCTGCAAATATAGGTCAAGTTATAGTAGGTATTGCTCTTGCTCTGCCATTATCACTAGCTTTGACTAAAAATAATAAAAAACATGAATTTATAAGATAGAAAAAATGCTTAGAATATAAATATATTTTAAGCATTTTTGAATTAATTATATTTTTTGAATATGAGTTTTTTTATTTTTTGTTTTATAGTAAAACACACTGAAAATTATTGTTGGTATTAATATGAAACTTATTACAGATAAGTAGACATATAAATTTAAGAACTTATAAACTAGTATTATATTAGCGGAAATGAAATAGGAAAACATAAATACAATTAATGTAACAATGTATACGGAGTATTTATTAAGCAGTGATAAGTATTTTAATACAATTAGGGTAGCATTTAGTGTTAAAAAATATTTTACAAACCACCCACCTACCATTTGCAGCATCACGTAAAACTCTCCACCCTCTAAAAAATCAAAATAACTAGCTAGCTGAGTTTGTATAAGCTTTGGATAATTAATCCTAAGAGTTCTAACTTCTCCGAAGGTAGATAAAACACCTATGTTTGCAACAATTTCCATTTGTATTACTATTAATATAGCAATAATGCTATACTTTGTGATTTTGGATTTATTAGTTACTTTAGATAAAAATGGAATACAAATAGCTATACTACCATAACATCCTAGCGCTTTTATTATAGACAGAATAAAAGATGTGGTTACGCCATCTGCCATTATGGGAAGTAGATAATGATAATCTTTATATTTAGCTGTAAGAACTGCTAAAGTCATGCCTGCCAACATAGTAAGAAACATAACCGTAATGGTAACTATGCTTATTGCCCTAGTGCCTTTCTTTGTGATATAAATACTGGGTAATAATATAAATAGTAGAAAAACCCAAGTAGGAGTATCTGTCATTAAATTTACGTTCAACGCATTTGATTCTACTGAAGAACTCTCTATTAAGGTGATAATTAAAGTTATGATAAACAATATCAAAAAAATATTTCCCATTGTTTTACCTAAGGCTTTATGATATATTTTTTTCATATCATAGCAATTTCTTTTGTTACAAATGGAAAGTATATAAGTGAAATAAAAAAATATAATAATTGATGCTATAGTAACGGAAATCCAGGAATCTCTACCTGCATTTGCAATGAACACATTAGGGTAAGTTTTCATTGCTACAATGGAAGTTCCCCAAATAAAAAACA
>NZ_JBNMNU010000047.1:0-26389 GCF_051278035.1 Clostridium sp. | reverse complement strand
GATGCAGAGATTTCGATCGATGCAAATAGAAAAATAATTAATTTTATTTTTCAAAAATTCTATTGTAATGAAGCGTACCTAATTCTCTGTTTAATTTTGAAAGACTAAGACTTAAAATAAATAAGTATAAACCAATTTGTGTTTATACTTATTTATTTTTTTGTTTTTTATAAAAACTGTTGTAATAACAATATAAAAAACTTCCACAATCTTGTGGAAGTTTTTTATATTGTTATATTCAGAGTCCATGCATTAATATGCGAATGTATGGTTGCCTATAGTAGTGGCTACCTTCTTTGAAGTTAACCATTTGTTTGTTATAGTATTTTCAAAAAAGTACAGTGCACCATTAGTGGGATCTGTTCCTTTTAAAGATTTATTTGCTGCTTTAGTTGCCGCTGTACTTGCAAGATTATTAATATTACCATCCAACACTGGTGAAAATTGATAGTAGCCATTGCTTTTCTCGTTAATTACTAGGCTAATATTAGTAGGGAACTGCGAACTTTGAACCCTATTCACTACAACAGCTCCAACAGCAAGCATTCCATTGTAGCTTTCACCACCTGCTTCAGCAGTTATCAGCCTAGCTAATAAATCAACATCACCATTAGAGTATGAAATAACTCCTGCAGTCTTTTGTTGTACCGCCTCTCCACCTGATCCAGAGGAAGCCGGTATCTTAAGAACATCTCCAGAGTAAATAGTAGTATCACTCCATTTATCATTTGTAGTTCTTAGTGCATCGACGGATATATTGTATTTTTTAGCTATAAAATATAATGTATCTCCTTTAACGACATTATATGTATTGTTTGGAACATCTAGTACTTGTCCAGAATATATGGTTTCTTTTGATAGTTCATTACTTTTCATCAAAAAACTAGTGGTCGTGTTATATGCTTTGCTAATTTCACTTAACGTATCACCAGACTTAACTTGGTATGTAGCAGCATATACAGAGCTGCTAGTAACTAAAGCTAAGGTTAAGGCTAATAACGTTCTTTTTAAATTCAATTTTAAAATAACAAGTCCTCCTTTATAAAGCCTACTATGTTAGTTGACGGATTCGGGTTAAAGGCAGTCTACTCTAGATAAGAGATTCACCCCATAAAAAAATCCCCCCCGCTCTCCATTTCGGAGATTCGGCAATGTAATAGGTGAATTGTAACATGAAACGACAAATTAACCTATGTATAAACTGTAAAACCATACTATACAGTGACAACTTTATGGAGTACAATAGTTTTAAATTAAATAGATAACTATATGTACTAGTACTACAATATCGTAAGGAGATGTTAATATGAAAATTTTAAGTGGAGTAGTAGGTGTAATGGGAGTAATGGTGATTTATATGTTAGTGAAAAACAATTCTATGCCAGAAAATTTAGGGGTAAACAATGGTAAACTTGCCAAATTATCAAACAAACCTAATGCCGTCTCCTCCCAAACAGATGAAAAAGATAAGAGAGTTGACGCATTAAAATTCAAAGGAAATTTAGAAAACTCAAAAAATGAGATTTATAAAGCTATTGAGAACTATGGTAATGCAAAAACAGTTATAAATGAGAAAAATTATCTATATGTGATTTTTACAACTGGAAAAATGAAATATCATGACGATGTAGAGTTTTACTTTGACGAAAGTGAAAAGCTTATCCACTTTCGATCTTCTTCAAGAATTGGTTATTCCGATTTGGGACTAAATAGGGAACGTTACAATAAGTTAAAAGAGTTTTATTATAAATAAATTTTTAATAATAAATTAAAAATCTATTTATATTTAATCTGTTCTTGTAAATACTATATTTAAGATGTGTACTAAATAAAAGTGATTGGAGGTGTCAATTTGGATAATAACAATAATAATAGGAAGGTAAGAAGAGAAGTTCAAAAGGTAGGAAAAAAAACTTTCGTAAGTGAAATTCAGGAATTTGATAAACCAGAAGGGTATGAAGACGCTTTTAAAAGATATTATCCCAAACAAAAATAAGCCTTTAGATTTTTAAGGCAGTACCACTCTTAATGTAATTAATTACATTAAGAGTGGTACTATCTATTTTTGGTAGCTTATAAATTTATTGTTAATTATAGGATTAGATGAGATAAGTTTATGCAACGAAAATCCCATAAGTGAGTTAATAACTGATGTTGGTAGTACTATTGATATAAATAATATGGGAAAAGGTACAGGTAATCCAAACAAAATAAGTGCGGAACCTAGAAAAATGCTTCCACTTATAATAGTACCAAGAAAATAAATTGTCGTTAATTTAAATGAAGAACTAGAACCCATTTTTATATATAAGCCATATATAATTATTGATGTTATTATTTTATCTATAATATTAGGCAATTGTCCACCTGGGAATGTGGTTGATAAAGCACATAAAACACCTGCTACTATACCAGTAATAAATGTAATCTTTAAATCCTTATTTAAAATTATTGACAAAATCATAAACACTAATAGGAAATCTGGTTTTACTCCAAAAAATATACCTGGGGTTATTTGATGCAATATAAGCCCTATTGCAAGTAATAGTGACGTTATAATTATTTTGTTCGTTTTCATAAATATTAGCTCCTTTTTAATAAGATTTAAATTTAGGGATTTTAATATATTTTCTATAATAATTGACTTTCACCACATCAAACTAACCACCACCCTTATATTAATTTTAAAAATAAAAAAACCCTCGCCCTGTATTAGGGCGAAGGATATTCGCTGTACCACCTAAATTATGCTGAAAAAGCATATTTTAAAATTCAAGCACATAAATGCTCTATCCCTTTTAACAGTGGGCAACCGGTAACTACTACTCTCAAAAATTGATTTCGGGTTACTTCTAGCAGGTCCATTCATTAAAGTTATCAATACTGAGATCACACTATCCTCAGCTCTCTGAAATTGCATGGCTTTAATTACTCTTCCTGTTCAACGAATTTATAATATTGCTTATTGTAACATTAACATTATTTAATGTAAATACTTATTTAGTGGTAAAAATTAGTATTTATGTTTATAATTACTATAAGTGTCATTGGAGTAAGGGGGATAAATATTTATGTTAGGTACAATTGTAAACTCGTTAGCAATATTAATAGGTGGATTTATTGGTTCTTTGTTTAAAAATATAATTTCTAGTGCGTACAATGAGACAATTATGAAAGCACTTGGGCTTTCAGTAATTCTTATTGGACTAAAAGGTGCCCTTCAGATTAATAACATATTGCTATTAATTATTAGTCTAACCCTTGGAACTTTAGTAGGTGAACTTATGAAAATTGAAAAGGGTATCGAAAATATAGGTGCTTGGCTAGAACTTAGATTCTCTAATCAAAAGGGTCTAGCTAAAGGATTTGTAACAGCTAGTCTCGTATATTGTGTTGGTGCAATGGCTGTAATGGGGGCGTTAAAGAGTGGTCTTACAGGTAATCATGATATATTATACGCTAAATCTTTAATAGATGGTATATCTGCAGTTATTTTTTCATCCTCTTTAGGTATTGGGGTTTGTTTTTCAGCGATTTCGGTTTTTTTATATCAGGGTATTATAACTTTGACAGCGTCTCTTATGAAACCATATTTAATACCTTCTGTAGTAAATGAGATGTCCGCTGTTGGGGGATTACTAATTGTAGCAATTGGTGCTAATATCTTAGAGATTAAGAGAATAAAAGTTGGTAATATGCTTCCAGCTATCTTCATACCACTTTTATATTATATATTTAAGTCCATTTGGTTTAATGTAATAGTAAAGATAATTTAGTTGTTGATGATTTATGAAGAATAAAGAAAAGGCTTTAAGAATTAAATATTCTTAAAGCCTTTTCTTTATGTTAATTAAATTTCTTCAATTTCTTCAATCTCTTGATTTTCTTCAATCTCTTGGTCTTCTAGGATTTGTAAAGTACTAGTATCAATCCAGTTCCAATTTGGTTTAAGCACTTTTATATCATCTATAAGTTGATATAATGCCAAATCTGCTTTTTTTGCTTCAAGCATTACATCAAAGTCAATTCCTAAAGGAATACATAGCTCGATAAAGTCAATAAATGATGCAGCATCAATAAAATCAGCATGCTTTTTATCTTTTTCACCAGTCTTAGGAGTAGAATAATTAACTTTTGGTGGTAGTATTTCGCCTTCCCAAGTATCAAAGATATCTTTTAACATAGGTTCTAGTTCATCAGCACCACTATTACAATAATGATGATGAACATCTAGTACCATAGGGGCCTTTATTTCTTTACATATATTTAATACTTCTTTGGTAGTAAAACTTTTATCATCATTTTCAAATATTAATAATTTTGTTATTTCTTTTGGCAAGTTATTAAAGTTTTTAAAGAATCTTTCTGTAGCAGCAGCTTTACCGCCTTCTTTACCACCAATGTGTACCGCCATTTTTCCTAGTGGATAGCTAATATCATTAAAAAGATTTGCATGGAACCACAGGTTTCTTTCAGTAGTTTTTAGCACTTCTTCTTTAGAACTATTAATAACATTAGAATCATCAGGATGTGTATCTACTCTTAAATTATTTTTGTTGATAAAATTACCAAGCCAATCAAAATCCATTTTTAAAATCCTTCTAAACTCCCAATCTGTAACTTCAGGATGAGTTGCTAAAGGAATTAAAGCAGAAGTTAATCTATAAAAGTGAATATTATTTTTTACTGTGTATTCTAAAATTTTATACAAATCATTAACGTTTGATACCGCTACCTTCTGTAGTTTTTCAAGCTTATCTCTATCCGTCGATTGTTTAGTATATGTAGAATAAGTTACAGTGCTAGAAGAAGTTATCTTCCCTAGCTTTAAAGCCGTGGCCACGTAGCCTAATCTTATTTTCATAATATCACTCCTCATATAATATAGTTTTACCAAATAAATATACATTAAAACATCTCTACTAACTATTATTCTTTAAACTGACATTTATTAATATATTTTAAGTATTGATCCGTAGTATAGAAATATATTCTATAAATCATTAATGTATTGTTTAACTAAAAGTTAGAACAAGCACGGGCTTAATTATACCACATAATTATAGTGTATGTAAAATTATATACAAATTCTGAATATAAGTTGTGAAAGAAGTAGAAGCTGAAGTGAGATCATAATCTACTTTTTATCGGAATCCCAATTCTTATGGTTGTTCCTATTTCGGGTTTGCTTTCTACTACAATGGAGCCATTGTGTTTACCAATAATCCATTTTGCAATTGATAATCCAAGTCCAGTTCCACCACTTTCTTTTGTTCTTGATTTATCACATCTATAAAATCTATTGAAGATGTAAGGAAGCTCTTCTTTAGAAATGCCTATACCTGTATCTATAATATCAATAATTAAACTATTTCTTTTAATATAGCAATTTAACACTATTATTCCACCGATTTGAGTATATTTTATGCTATTATCAATGAAAACTCTTAATGCTTGTTTTAATAGTTTTTTATCTGCATAAATGAGTAATTCTTCATTCATGTCAGTCCGAATTTCATGATTACAGTCAATTAATTTCGTTTCCTTTATAATTTCATCTACCAATATATTGATGTAAAACTCCTGTTTATTAATCTTTTGAGTGTTCTTATCGCTTCTTGCTAGAAATAAAAGCTTTTCTACTAACTGTTGCATATCGTAGGCTTCATCCTTTATAGCAGTTATAGATTCGTCTAATACATCATGGTCATCTTTTCCCCAACGTGATAGCATATTTGCATACCCTGTTATAACTGCTATTGGAGTTCGAAGCTCATGAGAAGCATCAGATACGAATTGGTTTTGTTGTTCATAGGAAGTTTGGATACCATCCAGCATTTTATTAATAGTTTGGGATAAATCTTTTAGTTCATCATGAGAATTACTAACATTAAGCCTAGTTCCTAGGGCATTAACAGAAATAGCTTTTGTAGTTTTTGTCATATCCCTTATTGGCAAAAGCATTTTTTTACTAGCTTTAGATCCAACACCTAAGGTTACAATCAAAGAGAATATATTTATGAAAAAAACAATTATTATGAAAATAACCCAATATTCATTTTGCTTATCAATATTTTTATAAAATTGTAGATAATAGATTTCGTTGTTTTGGTCTAATTTAGTAGTAACATAAACAAATTGCTGGTTTATTTCATCTACGATGGGGGAGGGGGAGACCTTTTTATAAAAAACTTGATTTTTTTTGTCTTTCACAGTAGAATAAACTAGATTTTCACTTTCATCAAAAATATTTAAGGTTACGTATTCTAAATCAGAAAAAACATTTATATCAAAGCTTTCAAAATCATTGTTCAATTTAGCATAATTAAGAGCAACGGAACTAAACTTATTAAGTTCAATATTTACCTCATTTAACAGAAACAGTCTAAATCCTATAATTAAAACAATGCTTAATATGAAAAGTATAATAGAAAAAATCAAAGTATATACTGCAGTCATTTTAAAACTAATTGAAAATCTTAGTTGCTTGTTTATTTCGTATGTTAATTTCTTTAATAATTTCGGCATGAAAATCAGGATTATTTTTGTTGATTTCAAGAGAACTCTAAAATATTGCAATAGAAGCCTAAATATAGCTTTTACATTATTCATCTTTTAAAAGATATCCCACCCCTCGCATGGTATAAATAAATTTATTGTTAAATCTATCATCAATTTTACTTCTCAAATACCTAATGTAAACATCTACAACATTAGTATCACCAAGATATTCATATCCCCATACTATATCTATAATCTTATTTCTTGTAAGAACAATGTTTTTGTTCTCTATTAGGTATTTAAGTAAATCAAATTCCGTCTTTGTTAGTTCTATAGAGTCATTTTTGAATGTAACCGTATGTGCATCTAAGTCTATGAAAAGGTCACCAGCTGATAATATATTAGAAACCCTTTTGAGTATAGGTGATTTTTTTAGCGCTGTTCTTATTCTTGCAAGTAATTCTTCAATTGCAAAGGGCTTTGTCATATAGTCATCAGCACCTATATCAAGGCCCATAACTTTATCCATTATCTCATCCTTTGCTGTAAGTATTATAACAGGAACTGCAGATATTTGCCTTAACCGTCGTAATACCTCAAGCCCGTTTAAAGAAGGCAACATAACATCGAGAATTATAACATCGAAAATTTCACTAATTGCTTTATCTAAACCTTCCCGACCGTCATAACATTGACTAACAATATAACCCTCATACTCTAGTTCTAACTGTAGAAATCGCGCTATTTTTATTTCATCCTCTATTATTAAAATCTTTTGTCCGCTCATATATACATTACCCCCAAATAATATCAATAGTTTTATTATATACATAATTTTAGACAATTGGATATTTATTTTAATTTTTTCTAAAAAAACAACCTACATTTACAAATGTAGGTAATAGAATATGTGGATACTATTCAGTTTTCATTTCCTCAGTAATTTTTGTAGTTACTTTGTTAACAGCCACGGACATCTTATCAAAAATATTGTTTACGTCAGAACACTCATTATCTTTCTTTTTGATTCTTATTTTGTGGTTAGTTGCGAGTGCTACTAATAATGCTATTATTGTTAAGGGTGTAACTGCTATAGCTACTATAATTGCTAATGTTACGCAAATATTTAGAACTACAGTATCATCTTTTTTAACTATAAGTTTTGTCTCATTTCCTTTCTTAATAAGTTTCTTTACCTTTTTAAAGAATTGACCTCCGCAACTTGTGGTTTCTGGTTCCTTAATCTTATCTTGTTTTTCTAAATATACTAAAGCTTCGATAAGGTTTCCGTTAGACATCTCTAGTGCATTTTTTGCATCCTCATAACTTACATTAGCTCTTTTCCTTAACTCATCAATTTGTTCTAAATTTATTGACATTTAAATTCCTCCTCATATTTGTTTTCTATATTGTTATTATAAGGTAGAAAAATTAAAACTTTATTAGCAAAAGATTAGAATCGCATTAGAAATTTATTCCACTGTATCTAAAGCAGCTTGAAATATGATCATTTATTATACCAGTAGCTTGGAGGTGAGCATAAGTTATAGTTGATCCTAAAAATTTAAAACCACGTTTTTTTAAATCTTTACTAACTCTATCTGACAAATCAGAAGTTGCAGGTACGGTTGCAGTATTCTCCCAGTGGTTAATTACTGGAATATTATCCACGAACGCCCATATGTAATTATCAAAGCTACCAAATTCCTCTTGAACTTTAAGAAACATTTTAGCATTATTTACAGAAGCAGCTATTTTGAGCTTATTTCTAATAATACCTGCATTTTGAAGGAGTTCAACTATTTTTTCATCATCATATTGTGCCACTTTATTAAAATCAAAATCATCATAAGCTATTCTGTAATTTTCTCTTTTTCTAAGTACCGTAATCCAACTTAAACCAGCTTGCGCAGATTCAAGAACAAGGAATTCAAAATGTTTTCTATCTACATGGACGGGTACTCCCCATTCTTCATCATGGTATTTCATATATAGGGGATCATTTCCACACCAGTTACATCTAATCATTTTCATACACCTCTTTCATTGTTATTATTGTAAGTTTATCATATATAATATAATAATTTATGCAGATGTGAATAAGAATATTAAGTGTTTTTATTCACATCTGCATCTACCATAGAATATATTAATAATATAAAAATACGAATTACTCATATAGTAAAACTGATTATTATTTATAATGCAGCCATTTCAATTTTATAGTTTACAAGTACATATATCAATTAACAAACTTATCTTCACAATATATTAAATATATTGTAGTGATATATGTATCCATAAAATTGTTGATAACTTATATTATCTCATTATAAATTTATATAAAAAAGGAGTTTTGATAAATGAGTAAAGATGAAAGATCAAACAAACATTGTGAATGCGAATTGTGTCATACTATAAATGCAGAACCAGTAAACATGGAGAATAATGGTGCTAAATTACTAACTGTTAGAGTTCAAGTGGATAACGTATGCTTCGGCAAACAAGTAGCTGTTGCATGTATTATATATGATAAGTGTCACAGAATACTTGCTTTTAGAGGTTTTACTACAGTACTATGTAAAGATGATGAATGTTGCGCTTGTGGTACTATTCGTCGTAAACTAGTATTTGTACTTCCTGAAGATATTGATATTGACGATTTAGAAGTTCGTGTTGCAGCAAATTATATATATCCTTGTGAGTAAAATAAATAGGTGTCTAGAAAAAGGGATAATGATTATAATCATTATCTCTTTTTCGATAAACATGGTATAATGAGTACTTAGGTCTAAAAATATATTTAAGTTATACTTAAAAATTATATATGAAACAAGAGAGGAAGTTAAAATGAGTAACATAAGATTTGATGAAATTAACATTAGTGAAGAAATATTAAAGGCGATTAATAATTTAGGATATGAAAATCCTTCAGAGGTTCAAGCAGCAGTAATCCCTATAGCTCTTGAAGGCAAAGATATCATAGTAAGAGCACAAACAGGTAGTGGGAAAACAGCTGCCTTTGCTATTCCACTTTGTGAAAATATAGATATTGAGGAAACAGAGCCACAAGCCTTAATACTGTCACCTACGAGAGAACTAGCACTTCAAGTAAGTCAAGATATAACACAGATAGGTAGATATAAGAAAATTAGAGCCATATCCGTTTTTGGTAAACAGCCTATAGAAATGCAAAAAAAACAGTTAAAACAAAGAGTTCATGTAGTGGTAGGAACACCAGGAAGAACTCTAGATCATATTGAAAGAGGCTCAATTAATTTAAATAAGGTAAAATATTTAATATTAGATGAAGCAGATGAGATGCTTAGTATGGGATTTATAGAACAAGTAGAAGCTGTTATTAAGGCTGTTCCTAAAAACAGAGTAACTATGTTATTTTCAGCTACTATTCCAGAATCTATTGAAGCGATTTGCATGAAATATATGGTTAATCCAGTGAAAATAGAAATGGCTTCTGAAAAATTAACTGTTGAGAAAATAGATCAAGTATGCTACGAAGTAGAAGAAGATAAGAAGCTTAGTTTGCTTAAGAGAACACTTTATATTGAGAATCCTGATTCTTGTATAGTATTTTGTAAGACAAAAGAAAATGTGGATGTAATAACGGAGCAAATGAAAAACAGACATTATTCCTGTGTTAAAATACATGGCGGGTTACTTCAAAGTGAAAGATTAGATGCTATGGAAAGATTTAAAAAAGGTGAGTATAGATTTTTAGTGGCTACTGACGTTGCGGCTAGAGGTATTGATGTAGAAGATATAACTCATATCATAAATTATGATTTACCACTTGAGAAAGAAAATTACGTGCATAGAATAGGAAGAACAGGACGAGCTGGAAAAAGGGGACGCGCTATAACTTTTACAACTCATCATGAGAAAAGATTTTTGCAAAACATAGAAAACTATATTGGTATGGAGATACCTAAAAGGCCAATACCATCAAAGGAAGAGTCTGAACCGTTCAGGGAAGCATTTTATGAAAAAAATGATGCTAAACCTGTCATTAAAAAGACTAAGGCCTCTAATTTTAGTGGAGATATAATGAAATTATATCTAAGCGCAGGTAAAAAGAAAAAACTACGAACTGTAGATATTGTAGGTACTATTTGCAATATTGATGGCGTAAGTGCTGATGATATAGGCATAATAGATATACAGGATAGTTTTTCCCATGTAGATATTATGGGTGGGAAAGGCAAGCTTGTATTAGAAGCCCTTAATAAAGGGTCGATAAAGGGAAAAAATATTAGGGTAGAAAAAGCAAATAAATAGTATGATAATACAAACCAAGTTGATTATACATAACACACAACTTGGTTTTAACTTTATTCTTTAACGGTTAATATTTCTATTTTATTAAATATATAGTAGAATGAATTATGAGGATTAAGTACTAATAATATTTTAAGGAGATGTGTAATGGGGGTAATGAGTCTAGCAGAGGTAATGGATAATTCTATAGAAGTTTTAAAAAAATACTTAAAAGTAATAATTACATTTAATTTTGCCTATGGAGCTTTAAGTATTATTGGAATGATTGGGTTTATAATTGTAGGAGGCATTTTTTCAGCAATGTCAGTAGCACTACATTTAAATGTGGTGATAATTGGATTTGGGTTTTTTATATTTACCATAAGTATAATTGCTTTTGTGACGAACTTTAAAATAGGCTTAATAAAAATATCAAGTCAAGAAATTTCTCAAGAACCAATTTATGCAAGTCAGGCTATATCAGCTTCATTTAAAAAGATTTTTGTGGTTTTAGGAGTTATATTAATGGAAATATTATTATATCTTCCAGTGGCGGGCATTTTTGGTGCAATTGGTTACATGTTTTTTGATGAAATTCAACAGTTTTATCTGCTTCATGGGATAATATATGATAAAAACGACGAAATCGGAATAATGATTTTAATTATTGGGTTTGTATTACTTATGATATTATCAGTTTTTGCATACGTAACTATATTTTCTTTTGCATTTCATGCAGTGGCAATAGAAAACAAAGGAGTGTTTGCTGCTTTAAAACGAAGTTATAATCTTGTGAAAAGGAATTATTTTAAGATATTAGGGTGTATAATATTATTTAATTTAACTTCCTCAGCAATTATATACTCTCTTCAAAGTTTTCTTGGGCTCCTTGGAGGGATAATTTATATGATTTTGAAGTTCTTAAATGTTCAGCAAGATTTCTTTGAATTTGCTACTATGGTATATAACTTTTCATCGTGGCCTATAAATATTTTATCATGGCTGGTTATAACGCCAATAGGAACAATAATGCTAACATATTTATATTATAATCAGAGATTTAAAAAAGAAGGTTATGATATAACACTAAATCTTAATAAATTACAAAAGGATAAAGAAAAGGAGCAGTTAAGTGAAGGTACTGAGTATAATAATTCCATCAAGCCAAGAATTTGATAGCACAACTAATGAGATACTTCAGGGTTATAAATATATACATTTAAAAACATCTCTACTAGATTTTATCCTGCAAATTAAAGATGGTATAAGTAAGTGGATAGTGAAAGTTTTTAAAAATTCTTTTTCAAATATCCATTCTCCAGGAGCAGTATCAGATAATTTAGCTAATATATTTATAATTATTGGATTTTTGTTGATTTTTACTATAGTGGTTTTAATAATTGTAAAAGTAAGTAAAACTTTTGAAAGAAAAAAAAGAATCAAAGAAATTTTAGGGGAAAAAATAGATGATAAAACAACTCCAAGTAGTTTAAGAATTTTGGCAGCGTCTTTTGGTGTAAAGGAAGATTTTAGACAAGCTATTAGATATGATTTTATTGCTATTTTGCTTTTGATGCATGAAAAAAACATAGTGTATCTTGATGAAACCAAAACCAATGAAGAAATCTATAAATATTTAAAGAAAAATGAATTTTCTATGCTATCTGTATTTGAATATTTAGTAAATGACTTTAATTCTTCTTGGTATGGGCATAGGTTGTGTACTAAACAGACTTATGATAAAGCTGTCCAAAACATTAATCAGCTCTGGAATGAGGTGCTAGTTTATGAAGAAAAAAAACAATAAAGATTTAAGGTTATTCATTTTGATTGTGCCTGTATTCCTTTTTTTAGCTTTCTATATTTTACCTAGAATTGATAAAAAGATTCCACATTATTCTGTTACAAATATATCAAAAATGGGATACAGTGTGTTTTATGAAACATTAAAGAAACTGAATTATCCAGTAGAACGAACATTAAACAAGGTAAGTGAGTTTAAGCCTGATAGCGTTCAGATTATATCTCCTGGTGGTGAATTTGATATAAATAACCTGGAAGTAATGAAGTGGGTAGAAGAGGGTGGGATATTAGTTTATCTTACACCGGAAATTAATCCTTTAGTTAAGTACGGAACGTCAGTTGCGGCACATGACAATATAAAACTGTATACATATCATAAGGGAAGCATAATAAATGCGGATGCAGATTTTGTTACAAATAAAGCACTTATGAAAGATACAAGCAAAACATATGAACTTCTTAAGAGAATTAATAGTCTACCTTATAAAAAGTTATATTTTAATGAATCATATATGTTTCCATCAGATATTACCAAATCACTATGGGACGTTACACCCACAGAAATAAAGTATATAATATATCAAATGTTAATAGCTTTAGCAGCATTGTTTTATTATAAAGGTAAGCGTTTCGGAAAAATAATACCACTCTATGAAGAAGTGGAGAGGGAAGAGAATGAGTATTTATACTCAGCAGCGTCTCTTTATAGGGGGGCTAAATGCTTAGATTTAATGGTGAATAGTTATTATCAAAACTTTCTTAAAGGATTTAAAGGAACTAGTAAAGACTGGTTAGAGTATTGGCAAGCGGAGGAAATACCATCAATACATGAGGCTAGAAGAGTTTACGAATTTATGAATAGTAAAAAATCAAAACCAAAGGCAAAAGAATACATTAAAATAATAACTAGTATAGAATATCTTAATAATATTGTGTATAAAAGGAGAGATTTACATTGGAAAACCTTGAAAAACAATTTACACGAAAACTTGTAGAAAAAATAACATTAGAGCTAAAAAAGGTTATAGTAGAGCAGGATGAATTAATAGAATACTCTTTAATAAGCATGTTTTCCGGCGGACACGTACTACTAGAAGGTTTTCCAGGTGTTGCTAAGACTTTGATGGTTAGAGCCTTAGCAAGGACACTTTCAGTAGATTTCAAGCGGATTCAGTTTACCCCAGATTTAATGCCAGCAGATGTAACTGGTACAAAGGTATTTAATATGGAAACAAGAGAGTTTGAGCTTAAAAAAGGCCCTATTTTCACTAATTTTATTTTAGCTGACGAAATTAATAGAACCCCTCCTAAGACACAAGCGGGGCTACTTGAAGCTATGGCTGAGAGCACAGTTTCAATTGATGGAGAGATGTTTACGCTTAGTGCACCTTTTATGATATTTGCAACGCAAAATCCATTAGAATATGAGGGTACTTATACTTTGCCAGAAGCTCTTGTAGATAGGTTTATGATGAAAATTATAATAGATTATCCATCAACTGCGGCAGAAAAGGAAATTCTGAGACGTCATAATGAAGGTTTTTCAAGTATAGATTTAGATAAGTGTAAATTACAAACAGTTTGTAATCGTTGCGATATTTTAAAATGCAAAGAAGAAATTCAAAAAGTTAAAGTAGACGAGGCTCTTATGGAATACATTGTAAATGTAGTTTACGAAACTAGAAATAATCCTATTATTGAAATTGGAAGTTCTCCAAGAGGAACTATTGCACTTCTTCAGAGTTCTAAAGCTTGTGCTGCAATTTGTGGGCGTGATTATGTAATTCCAGAAGATATAAAAAAAATGGCTATACCAACGCTAAGGCACCGTATAATCTTAAAGCCAGAATTAGAGCTTGAGGGAATTATGACAAACCAGGTACTTACAGATATACTTTCTAAAGTAAAAGTACCTAGGTAAAGAACACCTAGGTATAAAGTACCTAGATAGGGAGTGGGGGATATTAGTGGGTATTACTAAACGTTTTATATATTTGTTATGCGGTGGTTTGTTATTTCTTATATTAGCACTGGTTTTAAAAAACTCATTTACTGTATTCATAATTTACAATTTAATATGTGCTGCTTTACTCATAATTGATTATTTTATTTCAATAGATGATGGTGACTTATCAGTTCAGCGTATAGGTACAAATAAGTTGTCAATCTATGACACAGATAAAATATGTATTCAAATTTTCAATAAGAGTAACTATAAACTTCATGTAGAGATTATAGATGAGATTCCAGATTTTCATTTTAAGACTGAAAATAGAATAATGAGAGGTACAGTAATGCCTCTGAAAAAAAAGGATTTTAATTACGTAATCTATCCAACTAAACGTGGAGCATTTAACTTTGAAAATGTTCATGTTAAATGTGAGGGAAGATTAATGCTTTGTACGAAGATAATCAAGGTAGCGCTTCATAAGGAGTATAAGGTTTACCCAAACATGAAAAATCTTCGTAAATACAAACTTAACATGTGTAACAATCGCTCTTTTAAACAGGGTCAAAAAAATATGAAAATGCTTGGGAAAGGTACATCATTTGAGAGTTTAAGAGAATATGTAACTGGTGATGACTATAGAAAGATTAATTGGAAAGCAACGGCTAGAGGAAATAAACCCATATTAAATCAATATGAACCTGAAAAAGACCAGCACATTCATATTTTAATTGATACGGGTAGAGCTATGAGTTACAGTGTTCGGGGGTTTAGAAAGCTTGATTTAGTTGTTAATACTGCCCTAGTACTTTCAGATGTAGTGAACCAGAATGGTGATAAGTCTGGGCTCATGATATTCAATACTAAAGTAGATGATATGATAATGCCCGGTAAAGGAGCTGGTCATAGAGGTAAAATTATGGAGGCTCTTTATCATATTGACAACACTAAACAAACATCTAACTATGATGAAGCTTTTTACTATTTCAAAAAGAAGGAACGACATAGAAGCATTGTATTCTTATTTACGAATTTTGACACTGTAGAAGAAGCAGAAATTATACTAAAGGTTTTACCAGCTATTTCTAAGAATAATCTAATGGTTATTATACTTATAAAAAATGAAAGCATAGAATTAATAAGTTCACTCAAAATAAAAAACAAAGAGGACATATTTAATAAGGGTGTTGCTCTAGAAATGCTTGATGAAAGACGTAAGATAATAAATCTCTTGAATCGAAAAGGAATTCTTTGTATTGAGTGTGCACCTGAAAAAATTGAATACACTGTTGTAAATAAATATATCCAGGTTAAAAATAGAACATATTTGTAAAAGAATAGAGAAGTTATCTTTTTAAAATAAACTTCTCTAGATGTTACTTTTTTATTAAATATGGAATAGAAAAATATATTATTAATACTACTCCGGATATAGCGGCAAAAATTAGTTTTGCTAATACAGTGATGTCTAGAGGTGTAAAAAAACCTTCTATAATTCCGGAAATCACAAGCATAAATATTACACCAATTATTAGAGAAATAGATTGTTTTGCACCATTTATTAATGCATGTTGTCTAGAATATTCGCCAGGCATTAGTAGGCTTTTAGCAATTATAAGTCCTGCAGCTCCTGAAATAAAAATAGCTGTGAGTTCAATTATTCCGTGTGGCAAAATAAGAGACCAGTATTTCATAGGATTACCATAAATATAAATAAGTGCGGTTAGTGTTCCAAGTACTGCACCATTAAAAAACAACACATAAATTGTACCTATTCCAAGGGTTATACCCAATACAAAAGCTTTTAATGAAAGTGTAATGTTATTTACCATAATATAGCTGGACATTAAGGGGTAGTTCCATTCACCGCCACCAGTGTTTCCACTTTTTACTGAAGTGATTAAATCCTGGGGGAGGAACATACTAGCGTTATTAACATTTATAAGAACTAATATCATACTTAATAGGACTCCAATAGCAAAACAAGAGAAGGAGCACATTATAAACCATTTATACTCTTTTAAAAGCCTTGGAAAGTCGTAAGTAATGTATTTTAAAAGGTTGCCTGGAGATATTTTTTTTACTGCATAAACATGGCTATGGCATTTGTTAAGTAGTGAATTTAAATATGTCACTATACTACTCTTCGGATAATGAGTTCTAGCATAAGCTAAATGATGGCTAATTGCTCTGAAAATGTGTAGAAATTTCTTTACATCTTTGGAAGATAGTTTTTTCACACCTTTTTTATTAATTATGGTGGATAATGCTTCAAGTTCTTTCCAAGTATCGGAATTTATATTTATAAATTGATCTTCTTTCAATAGTTTCACCTCATGCTTATTTTACCAAATAAATTACAAATTGTGTAGATGTTTTTTAAGATACCTTAAAAATATACAAAAGAATTGGAGGAATACTATGAAAAAAATTCAAATAACAACCCCTGAAAACATAGAAGTAGAATATACTCTAGCAGGACTAGGGTCACGAACTGGTGCTGTACTTATTGATATGATGATTCAAGGCGTATTAATTTTAATACTAGGCATTTCGCTACTAATCATAGGATATTTTTCACCAAGTTTCTTTGAAGAATATTATGGCTGGATTATTGGAGGAACATTACTTGTAATTTCGCTAATAAGTTATGGTTATTTTATTTCTATGGAGTTAAGCATGAACGGCATGACAATAGGTAAAAAAGTTTTTAGAATTAGAACCCTAAGAAACAATGGTCAACCTATCACACTTAAGCACTCAGCTTTAAGGAATTTATTTAGAGTGTTTGTTGATGTTTTTGGTATTGGCGTTGTATTGATATTTCTTACTAAAGAGCATAAACGTGTAGGGGACTATGTTGCATCGACCATTGTAGTTGTAGAAGAAAATCAATCTCCACCAATTACATTAGAAGGCCTCCAAAAAATCAATGAACATTATAGATATTTAATGTCTGAGGAAGAATATGAAATTCTAATAGAGTATGTTAAAAGGCAAAATAGTATTGAAGATTGTAGTTATCTCAAAGAACAACTAAAGCAACATTTTAATAAAAAATTTGAAACTCAGGAGAATTTAGAGGAATGGGAAGCTTTTATTGGCGGACTGTAAGATTTATAGTATTGATATATAAAAGAGACTTAGGCAGATTAGTATGATATATTAATCTGCTTAAGTCTCTTTTTATTGTTAGTAGCGAAGGCAATACCGCGATGATAGTCACATATTATATAGCATATTAGGAATAATAAAATAATGATACTGGCGTTGTTTAATTTCATAGAAAAATATTTTATTAGTAAATGTAATTTAAATATTGCTTAATATGTGTTAAAATATAAAAGTTGTGCAATATATTTTGAAAAGAATAAATTTTTAACAACAAACAACTTTGTGGTATTGTATTTAACGATTAATAATATTACAGGTTAAAAAGGAGTGCTATAATGAAAACATTTGAAGAATTAGTTAATGAAACTTTAGAAGTTGAAGATTTGGAAGAATTAGAATCAGCAGCGGATTTATTTCAATTTGGTATTGAAAAGGGGTATTATAATAAACGCCAAGCAGATCAATTTAACATAACCTATTGGAAAATAAAAAATAAATGCTTAGCATATGATGTTGCCAAAGACATAAAAGGCAACAAATTAGATATTATTACTATGGTTTCTAGTGCTCCAATTGAAATAAAAGAGAACAGAAAAGAACTTATTAATTATGTAAATGGACGTTTTAAAGCATTAAAGGGTAGAATAGATGGAATTAGATAGTATTTCTTCTTAAGGCTAATAATAATTAAATATGGGAATTAAAGGTGTATATCGCTGTAAGTATGGATAAAATACAGCAATATACACCTGTTTTTTTATTGGTACAGATCTCCGGCAAGCTTTTCTATTTCAGCTATATCAAGTATAGTAATTGAGTTTTTCTCCTTTTTAATTATTTTATCATTGCATAATTTATTTATGGTTCTAATTAAATGTCTATAGCTCGTTCCAAGCAAATCTGCAAGCTCGGTAAATTTATCAGTTGTTATACCACCATCTAAATTAGATAGGTTGCTATTCTCTGGAGCAATAGCAAGTAGATAACTTGCTAATCTATTTTCTAGAGGATAGAGAATATTTATTGAACTGGCAATGGAAGAGCTAATAAATTTCTTGCCAAGGCTCGTACACATACACTTTAAAAAAGTTTGGTCATAAACAGCATATTTTCTTATATTCTTCATGGATATTCCAATGCACAAACATTCGGTTATGGCTTCAATGTTTGAATTAGCCTTGTCATAATCAATAAATTCCACATCTCCAATTATAACAAGTGGTTTATGTAACCTAAATAGTAGAGATTTACCGTTTTTGAGAACAGTATATATTTTTACTTTACCTTGTACAAAAAAATAAAAATAATCTATGGGCTCATCAGTTTTGACGAGGTGACTTCCCTTATCAAAACTATGTAGCTCCATATATTTATACATATCTATGCTGAAAAAATCATTGATATTATATTTTTTTATATAATTATCTAGTTCACTTTTACTATTTATTCGTTTCACAATGGATGCCTCCTTTTGGTATAAAAAGATAAAAATAATTATTTATTTGTGTGTCTAGGTATTATTATAGTAGTTTATTATAGTTTTGCATAAACAAATTTATTAAAAACAGGACATGTGTCATATAGAAGTGTTCTTTTTTATGTTAATCTTATACAAGTAGCTTTCATTAATGATCGGAGGAAATTAAATGTATAAAGCATCTGCGGTAATTATAGGTCTGTTAATTACTATAATGGTAACTTTTAATGGAATTCTGTCGACTTATACAGATTCCTATCAATCACTATTAATCATTCATATTATGGGACTTATTACTGTAATTATTATTTTAATCACAAAAAAGCAGACGTTAAAGGTATCTAAAAATATACCGATTTATTTATTTAGCGGTGGGTTAATAGGCGTTTTAGTGGTGTTCTTAAATAATTTATGCTTCAATGCTCTCGGAGCATCTCTAACGTTATCTTTAGGGGTTTTTGGACAACTCATTTTAGCTAGCTTTATTGATCATTATGGATTATTCGGTTTGGATATTTACAAGTTTAAAAGGAAAAAAATCACGGGTTTTTGTATCATATTGTTAGGTCTAGTTGCAATGATATATTATAAATAAATGAGGGGGTAAATATGTTTTATATAATTTCAGCAGCTTTATGTGGATGTTTTATTATATTATCTATGATTATAAATTCACATTTAGCTAAAAAAATAGGGGTATTCCAGGGAACTCTAGTGAACTACATTGTAGGACTATTCACTACTATACTTTTGATTATTATTGTACGTAATTTTGTTAACATATCTTATAAAGATTATACTGCAATACCAATATGGGCTCTTCTAGGTGGAATAATAGGAGTAATGGTAGTTGCAAGTTCTAACATTGTAATTCCTAAAATACCAACTATATATAGTACTTTGCTTATATTCATAGGTCAGATTTTCACAGGCATACTTATTGATTATTTTAGAGAGGGATTCGTTTCAAAAGGTAAAATTATTGGTGGAGTATTAATTCTAATAGGAATCATGTATAACTCTAACGTGGACAAGAAAGAATTGGCTATAAATGAATCTTAATTGTAAATTAAGGCTCAGCATTCGTGCTGAGCCTTAATAATTTGTGACTACAAAATTCGAGTAATTATGTTTGCAATTAAGTTTCATGTGAGTATAATTTCAAATTTTCGATGTACTTTTTTATATAACCCCTTATCTTATAAATTTCTAAGGTTGTAAGTAATGTTGGTGGCCCGAGGACAGATAAAATATTAATAATGCCTGTACTTTCTTGTACAGCATCTGTAGCATATGCATAATTTTGTTTGATGAATATACATCCAATTATACAACTTATTATGACTGGATATTTGTTGTGTTTAGCGTCTTTTAGTTTTGTCTTGAAGATAGCATTATCAATGCTACTCCCTAGTACTTTTCTGGGGCGACTTAAGTTTATTGTTTTAAAGATAATAATAACCCCCTAAAATTATATATATTATTATAGTATATGAAAATAAAGGGGAAGTGATATAGGCTTGTAAAAATAGTATGATTATGTGATAGGTAAAAAATAATGTATAATAGATTTAAGTAAAATATAAAACACGCGAAGGAGATAAACTATGGATAACGAGATAAAAGAAATGCTAGTCGAAATGCAAAAGGATATTAAAGATATTAGTTTAAGATTAAAAAATGTCGAGACCAATCAAGTTAATGTTTCTAATGCGGAACATAAGAATTGGCATATGTTAGCAGACAAGTTAGGGCAATACGACTTAATATTGCATAAAATATATGGTAAGAAGGGTTCTGACAAAGAAAACTAGCAAGTCAAAAAATAGTGGGATAAAAATTCCCGCTATTTTTTATATTTCAATTTAATTAAATACTAGTAATGTAACATAATAATGAATTAATAGTATATATCAAACTTATTGACGTGTATTAATTGGTTAAACTTCTCCTTCTATACACACTCATAATAATACCTACAGATCCCATATTAATAAGGCCTAAAGAGCCACCATAGCTTATAAATGGAAGTGCAATTCCAACAATAGGGAATAAATTTACATTCATTAATATATTTGCAGCAAATTGAACTGTTAATATACTAATTAGCCCTGCTATAACTAATCTTCCATAGCTATCCCTAACATATTTTGCAATATGCAAAATTCTATATATGAAAGAAATAATAATAGTAATAATAACCGCAGCTCCAAGCCACCCGAAGGTGTGTACTATATAATTAAATATAAAATCTGATTGCATCGAGGGTACTAATAGTTTTTCATTTGCAGAAAATCCATATCCGAGGATTCCAGATGTATGAGTTATTTTGTACATCTGTACACCTAAGTATCCAGCTCCATCTGGATCAGAGAATGGGTGTAAAAAAATAAAAAGTCTTTTTGCTCTATATGTTTCCGTGAAAATAAATAATATAAAACTAATAGCATTAAATGCAACAATGTAAATTGCATATCTTATTTTCATGTTAGACTTAAGGGCTAAAACTATAAAAGAAATAAAGTAAATTCCACAGTAAGCTAATCCTTGAACAGAAAGCATAAAGCACATTGGAATAATTAAATATCCAAAAGCTTTAATTAAATTCATTCTTTTGTTCCAGTCATAGTTATTGAATATGCCTGAAAGGGAAATTATAAATACGTATAAGCTAATTGCCTTAATATCAATTGTAAAAGAGCCAATTGAAATAAAGAGACTTCCATTTATAGGGTTGCCTATAAATATAAATAGGATAAATAACAAACACATTCCTGCGAAAAGGTGTTTCGAATACTTTTCTAATTTTCTGTAATCGAAGAAATATAATAATACTATACCAATGGTACCGATAGCTGCATATAATAAGCTGTGATTAAATAAATAATCACTATGTTGATATGCACTTTTGTATTGCATAAGATACATCAAAGCAACACCCATATTTACAAGGATTATGGTTAAAATTAATGTAATCCAATCTGGGGTTCCCTTATGGGCTATATTTAGCTGCTTACCCAGGTTTACACCATCTCCCATTCGTTCAACGGCTTTACTTACCGCTTCTTCTTGTAATATTCCACTTGAAGCATATTCATCTACAATATCCTCTATGTGTGATGATAGTTCTTGTTTTATTTCTTTATGAGCTGCGTTATATTTTACATAAGAACATACATAATCAATGTATTCACTAATTTTAGAATTATTTCCTACGCCCATAATGTAGCCTCCCATAATATTTTATCAACGGTAGAACGAAAAGTTGTCCATTCTTCTTCTTTTTCCTTTAAAGATAAACGACCTTCATCCATTATCCTGTAATATTTTCTGGGACGATTTCCAGAGCCTTCATCCCAATATGCCTCTACAAGTCCATTTGCCTCTAAGGTGTGAAGAATTGGATAGAGGGTACCTTCCTTTAATTTAAATACCCCCTTTGATTTTTCTTCCATCTCTTTTATCATCTCATATCCATACATTGGTTTTTTATTAATTAATTTAAGTATAAGAATTACAGTACTTCCTTTTAAAAGTTCTTTGTTTATTGACATGTTGTCGCCTCCTTTATAATTCTTAGTTCACAAGGTATTATATACCTTGCAATTCGATACATCGGCTTTATATGTATAATGATAGCACTATAATAAATTATGTCAATATGTAGGTTTAATTTTAATTTATGGTATCGCATATTATTATTCAAGTATAAAATTGATGAATATATGTAATATATATTTGACTCGTAGTATCGTTTATATTACTATTTATTTAGAGGTGGATAGTGCGCGTAAAACTTAAAATTCAAGTCTACGAGACGAGGGCTGGTAAAGACAATATCAAATTTCAAAAAAATTAGAACTAATAAAGTACTCTAATAATAAGGAGAATATTATGCATGAAACAGAGGTAAAAGGGATCTTATCAGCTCAAAATGGAATAAATATATACCGTGGCTGTACTCATGGCTGCATTTATTGTGATTCAAGAAGCAAATGCTATCAAATGCACCATGATTTTGAAGATATTGAGGTAAAGATTAATGCACCGAAAGTTTTAGAGGATGTACTACGACGGAAAAGGAAGAAGTGTATGATAGGTACTGGGGCAATGAGTGATCCATACATTCATTTGGAAGAAAAATTGGGAAACACCCGAAAATGTATTGAGCTTATTTATTCTAATGGATTTGGACTGGCCATACAGAGCAAATCATCAAGAATTTTAAGGGATCTGGACTTATTTAAAAAAATTAATGAGAAGACAAAGTGTGTAGTTCAGATGACCCTTACTACTTATGACGAAGCTTTGTGTAAAATCATAGAGCCCAATGTTAGCACAACAAGAGAACGGTTTGAGGTGTTAAAGATAATGCGTGATAATGGAATTCCTACAGTAGTTTGGTTGAGTCCGATTTTACCATTTATCAATGATACAGAGGAAAATATTCGAGGACTTCTTGATTATTGTATAGAAGCGAAAGTACATGGCATTATTTGTTTTGGCATGGGATTAACCTTAAGAGAAGGAAATAGGGAACATTTCTATAAAAAGCTGGATGAATATTTTCCAGGAATGAAGGCTCGATATATAGAAAGATTTAACTATGCTTATCAGATACCAAGTCCAAACAATGATAGTTTGATGGATATGTTGAAAAGAACCTGTAAATCCCATGGTATATTGTGTGGTTTTGAAGAATGCTTCAACTATCTTCATGAATTTGAGGAAAGAAATGATCATGAGCAGTTAATGATACCTGGACTAGATTAGCATTAGTAATCAATCAGTTTTTGGCTTTAGCCTTACAATAAAATCATGCTTTAAGGAATCATCTCAGTAGGTTTCTCCTTTTGATCATATGGGAATATGTAAGCAGGAACATTTTTGCTTTTATATATTGTATAACAATATGCATAGAGAACGTGGGACTGTTCATATCAATCTAATCAAACATTTTCAAACGAATAACCTGGGTTTCTTTACCAATCCGTTTGAAGAAGCAATGCAACTTTATAAGAAAGAGTATGCTAGGTTACAGGTTCAAGTGCTTGCTTATGATTCTATGAATACATTTAGAAAAGATTACCTTGGACTTGTTAGTGTGTAGAGCTTATTGAATGTTGCCGTTCGCTATGACTAGTGGATTATTTTTATGTAGCATTGTGTAAATTTATTACTTATACTCTATATATAGGTTAGGACCAAACTATATGAAATTTATGATTAAAATCAAGATTATATAGGAAGGATGGAATTGTTGTATGAGTTATGGAGAATTATTAAGATAATCTAAAAGACTCAAATAATATTGATTAAATAGGAATGTCAAAAACCACGAGGAGTTGAGAAAATGGGTCAATCAATTATCCATGTAGCTCTAGTTGTAAAAGATTATGACGCGGCGATAGAGTTCTATACGAAGAAGCTTAATTTTACATTACTTGAAGATACTTACCAGCCGGAACAAGATAAACGCTGGGTTGTAGTTGCTCCACCTGGGTCAGTCGGAACTACGATACTACTTGCTAGGGCATCTAAATCTGAACAAGAGCCCTTTATAGGTAATCAATCAGGTGGGAGAGTTTTTCTTTTTTTAAACACTGATGATTTTTGGAGGGATTACAATGAAATGGTCTTAAGGGGAATAGAATTTGTAAGAGAACCAAAAGATCAATCATATGGAGTGGTTGCGGTATTTAAGGATTTATATGGTAACTTATGGGATCTTTTAGAATTAAAAAAAGATCATCCGATTTTCAAACGAACTAAGTAAAAAGAAATTCTGAGTTTAGTTATTAATCAAGTTTCAGAGAGGACGGAGCAGCATATAATAAAAGTTTCCCATTCAGTTCGGCTTGAAAATACAGCCAAGCTACACCTGAGATGCAAAGTAAAAATTATTTAAAATATATAGAGGAAGGAATGATATAAACATATGACTGAAAAAGAAATGTGGAATTTATATACACAAAACAACGATGTGAAAAATAAGACCTATGATGCTTGGAGTTTTGGTGGAGATACTTCAATAGCAAATGAACTTGCAAAATTTGTAGTAAATGGCATAAAGACGGCAACCGCATCGGCTTATCAAATATATGAAATTGATAACAGTCCGTTGCCACCAATAGGTGGTTTGAATATTATTTTAGACTCTGATAATAATGCTGTTTGTATAACTGAAACAACGAAAGTTTACACTTGCCCATTTGGAGAAGTGTCAGAAAGTCATGCTTTTAAAGAGGGCGAAGGGGATTGCTCCATTGCATATTGGAGAACGGTACATGAAAACTTTTTTTCAAAGGAACTCAAAGTATATGACCTAGATTTTGATAAAACCATGATGATTGTTTGCGAAGAATTTGAAGTAGTGTGGAAAGAATAATCAAAAATATTCTTAAGGCCATTGTCATCCAATAAATAAGATAAGCTCTCCTGAGTGTTTGGAATTGTATTTTTTAGATCATTAACTGTTTTCGTATTGTTCTCTATTTTTAATTTATTAAAAACATCAGCACCAGTTTTTACTGCAATTCCATTAAAGCACTCATAAAACTGTGAATGATCAGTTATGTATATCAAAAATGAAGCATAAGAACTCATTTACAAATAAGTTCTTGTGCTTCAGATCCTTACACATGATTTTTCTTGTTTTGGCATATACATTTGCAGTTCTACACTATCATAGGACAAACTTTGCAATTAATGCAACTGCTTTTGGTGCTACCTCCTTTGACCAAAAATTAAATAGGGCATAATAAGGATCAATATCTGTAAACATTAAATAACCTGACTTGGAAGTCACTATAACCACAGCTATAAGTAACAAATACCTATAATATTTCATATAGAGGTCAATGCCTTTAGGAACAAACTGGTTATATCTATTCTTAAAAAGCCTCTTGCCTATTTTACATATCCACTCTTGGAAGGAACTCAGTGGACATATCCAACCACAAAATACTGGTCCAAAAAAAATGGCTAATATAAATATAATTCCCATGAGTACAACGGCTGACATATGAATCTTCTGGATAAACGTTCCCAATGTGGCTAAGTTATAAAGAGTGCCCCCCCCAAAAATGGCATAACGCGTGAAGAGAGGCTTCGGATAAAAAGCTGATGCCTCGTCCTACTTCTGTTTGTAATAATGAGATGTACATGTGATAATGAATATGATAATTGTATGTAGTTTACTTATAACGCAAAAACATACATTTTAAAATGTGAAGGAGATTGATGAAAATGTATCGCATACTTGCAGCTGA